>NZ_JAOWFU010000028.1:0-89339 GCF_030333525.1 Citrobacter sp. CK188 | reverse complement strand
TGAATCGCCACGGATAATCTAGACACTTCTGAGCCGTTGATAATATTGATTTTCATATTCCGTCGGTGGCATCTGATCACTCGAACCATGCCGACGCTTACTGTTATAAAACATTTCGATGTAATCAAAAATATCACTACGGGCTTCTTCCCGCGTTCCGTAGATCTTTTTCTTTATCCGTTCACGCTTCAGTAGCTGGAAAAAACTTTCTGCAACTGCGTTGTCGTAACAGTTACCACGACGACTCATACTGCCCTCCAGTCCATGTGATTTCAGGAACGACTGCCACTCGTGGCTTGTGTACTGACTACCTTGATCAGAATGAACCAGCACCTGTTTTCGAGGATTACGTCGCCACACGGCCATCAGAAGTGCATTCAGGACAATATCTTTTGTCATCCGGGATTGCATTGACCAGCCGATAACTTTGCGCGAGAACAGGTCAACAACCACGGCCAGATACAGCCAGCCTTCGTGGGTTCGGATGTAGGTTATGTCCGTTACCCAGCGTTCATCCGGTGCATCTGGATTGAACTGTCGCTGGAGTCTGTTGGGTGTCACGAAATTAGCTTCACCTTTATGCGCTCGCGGGCTTCGATACCCGACCTGAGCCTTTATCCCGGCAAGCTTCATCAGCCGCCAGACCCGGTTAATCCCGCACTGTTGCCCGCTATCTCGCAGGTCGAGATGGATCTTGCGATAGCCATAAACGCACCCGGACTCCAGCCAGAACTGTTTGATTTGTCCTGTCAGCCTGAGATCCGCCTGATGCCGTGGTGAATGCGGCTGCTGAAGCCATGTGTAAAACCCACTCGGATGAACATTCAGCACCCGACAAAGCAGACGAACAGGCCAGCAACAGGAGTTGTCACGGATAAAGGCGTACCTCAGCCGGACAGCTTTGCGAAGTACGCCGCGGCTTTTTTTAATATGTCCCGTTCGTCAGTAACCCGCTTCAGCTCCTTCTGGAGTCGGCGGATCTCGGCCTGAGCATCTGACTGCTCTTTACTGGTGGAAGAATCTGGTCCGTACTTCTTTATCCAGGCGTAAAGGCTATGGGTGGTGATGTCGAGACGTGTTGCAACGCTGGAAACAGAGTGGCCACGATCAACAACCTGTTTGACTGCTTCAATTTTAAACTCTTCAGGATAACGCTTACTGCTCATGTGCACCTCTCTTTAAGCCATTTTAAATGACTCTGAGGTGTCTGTTAAATCCGTAGCGATTCAAAGTGAAGAATTTAAACAACCGTTTCATTTAGCTTCCTTTGAGCTACTAAAACAATGAATTTGGTGTTTCTCCTAAACTATAAGAGAAGTTGTTAAAATCATTGTAAGCGAAGCATTTAAACAGCCTTTTCATTTAGCTTCCTTTAAGCTACCAAAGCGATGGACTCGGAACTTCTCCTGAACTGCAATAGAAGCTTTAAAATAAATGCAAACGAAGCTTTATGTATTTATATAATAACATCGTCCACTACGATTTTTTATTATTATACGAAATGAAGCAAGGGCTAACTCTGCGAAGCCGCTGCGCTTGCTTCTTCGAGTTCCCCTTGCTTTTCAGCCCTTCGGTTAGAAAAGAACAGCCAGACCCAGTAAGTACATATCCATTGAACTGTGGCCAATCTTTTGCGACACAT
Source organism: Citrobacter sp. CK188 (assembly GCF_030333525.1). Lineage (NCBI taxonomy): Bacteria > Pseudomonadati > Pseudomonadota > Gammaproteobacteria > Enterobacterales > Enterobacteriaceae > Citrobacter > Citrobacter sp. CK188. The sequence continues at coordinate 87,697 of NZ_JAOWFU010000028.1, read as the reverse complement.
TGCTATAGAATGGTCGATTTTGGCACGGAGCGTTCAAGCTAACTGAGCTGAAGGTCCGTTGTGAGCGAGGAACGTACGTTAATGCCTGAATCAGGTTTCACCGTAGGCGTCACCTGGATTTACTAGTTAGACAATATTTGGCACTTTATCTTTTATAGTTTTTTTGTACATATCGTAAGGATACATTCCATTAAACTTCATGTTTTTCATACCCGGCAATGGCTCTGTAGACGCATGAACAGCAACAGGTGAAAACTTGAATTTTGTTTCATTAAGTTCTATCAGTTGGGCAGGAAATATTTCTTGGATGAGATTCATCTCGGATGCGCCATACTTAAGCATAAGATGCTTTGGAATTCCTTGAGCTTTCATTAGCATCCTGATTTCAGGACTGATAATGTCTTCTATAGTTGATGTTGTTTTGACAGCATTTTTCACCATGATAATTTCAGGGATATAGTTTTTTTTAGTACCTGTGTATGGTTGCTGCTTCAAGCTGATATCCACTATAGAGAATGGTGGAGCAAATACCCAAGCATGTCCTGCGGTAAATTCACCATGGTCTGATGACCAGTAGTATGTTGTTTCCTCGTTAGACTTTTTTGGAAAATCAATTGTGCAAGAGCCTTTAATGCAAGCACACCATATACCTTTACGTTCCAGTATACGAGCAAGAATTCCTGATATATCCACACAAGCACCTTGACGACCATTATCTAATAGCTGTTTGCTTAAAATTTTTGCCACATCAGAAATTATAAGCTCTGCCTTTTCTAGATATTCATTAGTGTATGACTTTTCTGCTACAAATTTTGCAAACTTAATCAAGTAGCTTGGATCTCGTTGCTCTTCCTTAATAAAGTTTGGATGATCATAAAAATCTGGTTTATCTGTAGGAATCCCTTTTTTATGAAATTCCTTTTCTAATTCACTGAACATAGATATTTACTCTGATTCGCCTAACGTCGCTAAGACGTGCAGGTTTGTAGTGGAGGCGACGCCGCAACGAAGAAACTGTCGCCGTGATTGGCATTGTTATGCCCCATTTACTTTAACTTGGATTTTGAGCCCGGCACTTTCGACTGATTGTTGTTGATCAGCTTGTGATAGAAATTCACAGTTACATGGATTGTTGATTTGGTTGACCGTGTAACCATGCTTTTTACTGTAGCCATCCACCCAACTAAGCGCATAAGCAAACGCGGCTTTGGAATCCTGAAACTGCTGATGAAAAGTAACCGTTGATACAAAGGGTGGATTAAATTCAGAGTCGTAAACAAACACCTCTGTAAAAAATGGTGCAGTTCCTGTCGGAGAAATAATATGCAGCTTGTAGAAGACTTTTTTATCCGTGTGAAAATCAACTTCTTGGATTGGAACCATCTGGATTCTCCTTTTGGGGCATAATGTTCGCAGCACAGGCCAAAAACTTGTTGAAATTTAGACACAAAAAGTGTGCTATTTTCCCTGCGTTTATTTGGCTAATTTTTGACCGGCACGTTCTAAAGCGTGCCAGAGATTGTTCTTTGCAAATAGAGTGAGACCTATAATAGAAATATATAATTTCGTTTTCTGGGAATGGATTCGTTAATCATAGACTCTCCTTTGTGTAGGAATCCGGCTGTACAATGCATTAATCTTTTGTATGGTACACATTTTTATAGCCATAATAATGTTCTGAATTATAGGTAAATGTGATCTACCCCCCAGTATTAGATACATACCTCAGTTAGCAATATCTTTGTTGTTGACCATGACTCCTTTGGCTAAGATAAGTCACTGTAGCAACTTCCGCTTCTGGCACGGAGCGGACATGCTGATGTGAATCATCCGATGTGAGCGATGATCGGAAGTTCGCAATGATTCTTATCACCTAGGCTGCCTTACTAGCAGAGCGGTGTGTTAATCAGTGGGAACAGATCACAATATTTTATTTCTTCAACTTTCTCCTTATTTCAAAAACTGCGTCATATGCATTACCTGTTGGTTTTTTTTCACAATAATTCACAATATATTCTTTCATTGTCGCAAGATCTATATTCGGAAAATTCTCCTCACCAGTACTCATGTTTACTGCCGTAGTAAACCCCGCAAGCCACCCCATCAAAGTAGAAGTCCATAAACTTGACGGTAACAAACTATCTTTATCATCCCTTTCATTTTTGGTATATTCATTCCATACTTTGCATGAACCATAGGAACTGAAAACCGTATAAGAACTTGCATTAAATGCAACGAAAAAAAGTATAAACAAAGACGCCTTAAATATATTCATTAGCTTGACCTTCAGTAAAGAATATTTTTCGAAAAATAGAGAACTCAGCAGCTAGCAATGACATTGATTGAATGATATTTATAAAACCGCACACAAACAATATCATTAAGTTAAAGATGTTTAGACTATTGAAAATTCTGAGCGCACCTAAATAAAAAGGAGCGGTCATTAGTAATAAAAGTGTCAATATCACACCCGCTCTAAATAAAAAGCATATTACAGAAATCGATCTGTTTTGTTTTATTGTTGCAGGATCTCCAATTCTCATTCGGTTGAAATCATCTATTTCCTTCTGGCTTTCAAGCATATCCCTGTCGATAAAATAATAAATATTTAAGATGTGAGGGTATGACTTGGCAATATTCTTCACCTTTTTTATATAGTAAACCTCTCTAATTCTTGTCATTGAGAGAGAACCAATCCATATAACTAGCAGTACTGGCATGAATATTATTCCAGCACTTTCAATGTTATATAATGAAACCTTTGATTTCATATCACCTAATGAAAAAGGTATCTGTATTGGAGTATCTACGTCGAAGACTTTAACTGAACCACTATCAAAAATCTTGATGCTATTTTTGGCATCTATTAATACTTCATTTATTGGTAAATCGACTTTACTTAGATAGGTATTTATTAAATCCTTGTCCCCATAAAGATTTTTGTAAACTAATGAATAATAAAATTCGTTATATACATCCTTTGCCCCTTCAATAGACAATGAGTTTTTAAGTCCTAATTTACTTCTAATTAAATTTATATTTTTAACATCAAGGTCGTCATACGAACTTGGTTTTTCTTCAAGTTTTTTCTCAATATTTATTTCAGGTAAGCCTAGTTTGACTCTGCTTTTGTTAATATTCTTTATTTCAAGTCTTTTCTTGTCCTCTTCCTCTTTTTTCTGTGCATCTGTTTTCTTTTTATTATCATCCACATACTGCTTATATTTTCCCTGAAGTACTTTTGCAACGTCGAGAGATTCTCGGCTTTCATTAATTCCCTCAATAAAACCTGTAAGCATGGTTTTCTTTAAACCATTATTATCTAATGTAATTGCTGATGATAAAAAATAAAAAAAGAAACTAGCTAAAATTATTAGCACACTTGAGTAAAGCAATCTCTCTACTCTTTTACCTACTTCTGATAAATGTTCCATAATAATCTTCTACATATAAAGTTTAAATATGATAAAAACATTGGGGAAATTTTCATAACTAGTTGATATAAAATATCACTATACGCAGTCATGATACCAAAGTAGTTAAACTCTTCCCAGAGCAGGATAACAAATAAGATAAAATAGGTGAGCAAACGACGGCGGCGAGCCAGAATGGATAGATCTCAGGATAACGGGCAAACTTGAGTGCTCTCCAATGTCCGCTTCTGGCACTAAACGGACGAGCTTAGTGAGCTGAAGGTCTGCTGTGAGCGAGAGAGGGTCATTCGCTCCCTGAGAATTACACTTTGAAGTGAGTCAGGGTATGCGCTTACTGGTTACGAATATTGAGCGAGAATCACGTGAGGATCGCCGGTTTTCTTTCGAGCAGTAGGTGCTCTGAACCTACCCACATGATGTGTACGCGGCCCTAAGCAAAGTTCTGGTTTTCAAACTATTTCGGGCTGAGACCGATCCTACCTGCGAATATTAGACACGCGACTAAGAGAGTAGACTCTTTGCCAGCGTGCCGAAAATACCTCCCTTTTGATAGGAATGATTATCCCTGATAATCAACTATCGATCAGAGCAGCGGAGAAAGCAGGTCGTAAATGTTTTCTCAGATATGAATTTCTTAACTTTATTGGTACACATATGAACAATAGTTTGATTCGAATAAAAGGTTATACCTGAGCACAGAATAACTGAGATGATATGACCCAATTTTTCTCCTCACTCTAATAATCACACTATGGATAGAGTTGAAGCAATTTTTTATTGATGGAGCACTGTTACTGAAAAACCTTCATGCCATATAAAATTTCGAAAATGCTGCCCTGCTCTTTAAATAGCATACCCCCCAATTTATACTCCGCTCAACACCTGATATTTTTCAGTCTCTGTTCCTGACAATTATGTATCCCCTCCACAAACAAGAAAGTTTATTAATGATAAATAAAAAATAGCACTTTTTGATAAATATTATATTTCCTATATAAAACATCGAATTAAATTAATTAAATAAAAAGAAAACGCTTTCTTATTTTTAATCATTAAAAATAAATTTGATTTTTATTTAATTGATAATATATATTCATTTCATTCAAACAATAAAGGAGAATGAAAATGAAAAAACAAAATTACCCAACACTAACAAACTATCTTGCTAAAACAAAAAAGAATGCAGATCTCTACAGATTATATAACCCACAATTTTCTGTATTTAGCAAAACAGCCAATGAAGAACAGGATTTTTATTTTTGCTACTTCTCCAGACATATGATTACTCAGAGAAATATCTTAACCCTCTTTTCTATTCATACCTTTCTCTCTTACAACATAAGCAAGAAAGAGACAATTAAATCATTTGTTCATTTTCTCAGAAACGCGAACCATGATACCTTCAACAATGCATTCCAGTTTCGCGGGTGTAATATTATATATCAAAACAAGAAAAGAGAAGTTAAAGAGATCTCATGGTTTTCATTTTCACGAGTCTATGACGATATCGTAAAAATAAAAGAGTATGAAACCAACAACAACACTTACAACAAACTTGCAGCATAACAAAGGAGAATAACAATGAAAAAACACATAACAGATACATTATTTAACAGTCATTCCAGAGAGGACGTGCTGAATTGTATTAAAGCAGGAGTCGATATTAATGCAACAAATGAATACGGTGAGAATGCTCTTTTCTTTTGCCACCATATGAATGCTGTAAAAGCAATGATTGAAGCAGGCATAAAGGTAAATCATACAGACTATGATGGTAATAATGCATTGTTTAGTAATCACAATCCACAAGTGCTTGAATTACTGATCCATTCAGGCGTTAATATTCAGCATAAAAATAATAAAGGCCAGTCCTGTCTTCACTGGCAGCGCTACGACATAGATTGTGCGGAACTCCTCATAAACGCGGGCATTGATATCCACAGCACAGATAACGAAGGACAAACGCTTCTTTATAACCTCCTCGATCATGACGTCTTTGATTACTGGGTAAATAAAGGGTGTGACATAAACCATAGAGATTATGGCGGCAAAGCGGTGCTGGACCTTCCGACTGACAACGAGTGGTGGATATATGATTTCAGTATTAATGCCCTCAAACGCCATGTTGATAGAATAGACAGCACGCCAGTTTTATTTAAACATGTTTCAACTGAGGCGTTGCCTCTAATTGCTTTGCTTCATGAAAAAGGGCGTAATATCCTTATCGCCGAACACTGTACTTTCGCATTATATGTCAAAAACATGAAGTCCTTCTTTACCTCACTGAAAAAATATACCGATATCAGCCATGTTCAGTTTTATAATTGTTATCATGATAAACATATTGGTATCTACACCGGCATAGAGAGCGTGAAATGGTTTATTCGAAATGGTATCCGAATTGACGACGATATACTCAGACAGCGTTCCGACTCCGATAAGATTTTTTCTTATATCGCGGGAAGAGAGAAAAAAGACCTGTTAAAAGAAATGAAGCCAGAGATCCCCCGTGCACCTGTGCGAAAAAGACTCTAAAACTCTGGAGTAAACAACCCTTTTTTTAGTTTGAAAGGTTTCATTTAATGACCATTAATCTGATATATCCTCATGGGTATACTATTTGTCAAATGGTATACCTTTTTTAATCCAGCTAATTAAATTATTTACCCCGTAACAACTTGACTTATTTACTTCATCGGTTATCTGTAGTAATAAACATGAAATAAAAGGATAACTATGAACAGTGACATGAGTAATGATGATGATATAACCAGAGTATCAAAACGCGGTAAATTTCATACTGACAAACTTCCTGATAATGAAATACGACATCACTGTATCAGTGTCAGATTAAATGAAGAAGAGTTAATTATTCTCGACAGTAAAAGAGGTCAGTATAAAAAAGGTGAATGGCTCAGGATGGCTTCCCTGAATAAACTCCCACCGGTTCTGCCAGAAATCAATCGTGAAGCATGGATTAAACTCGGCAACCTTTCACAGGATTTAAATCGCCTGCTGAATCATCTCGACAGCAAAAGCCCTGACAGCGAACTGACCCGTACAGAACTCTTTGCCCTACGCCGACAAATCAAAACTCTTCGCGATCACCTTATTCCTACAAACTTTCTGGAGCCAGACCGATGAAAGGCATGCAGAAAATAAAAAGGGGTAAACAATTCACAGGTGTGGTTCTCTATAGCCTGAAGTCAGGTTCACACCACAAAATCACGCCTTATGTTATCGGTGGCAACATGACGGGCAACACTGCTGCTGAGCTTATAAGTGAATTTGAAGGCACCCGACTGCTGCGTCCCGATGTTGCCAAACCTGTCTGGCATAATTCGCTTCGTCTACCAAAGAGTGAGAGTCTGTCGACCAGACAGTGGGCTGCATTCGCTGACGATTATATGGCCCGAATGGGATTCACTGACACGCACCTTCGCTGTTATATCCTTCACAACGATGCTGACGGGCAGCATATCCATATCATTGGAAGTCGTATTAACATGGTCGGTGGAAAACTGTACCTAGGAAAAAATGAAAATCTTATCAGCACACGGATTATCAGTGAGCTGGAGAGAGTACACGGTCTCACCGAAACTACGGGTGTAATCGGTAGCCGCCGTCAGGATAAAAGGAAGCCCTCCCGCAACGAACTGATGATGGCAGAACGAACTGCAGCTCCCTGCCCTAAGTCACAGTTGCAAGCCCTGATCGACAAGGCATTAATCCAACGTCCCGATTTACTAACCTTTGTCCGCTTACTGGAACAGGAAGGAGTGACCTGCAAACCCAATATCGCCACAACGGGTAAAATGAATGGATTTTCATTTCAGCACCAGGACATCGCCTTTAAAGCTTCTCAGCTTGGAAAAAAATATGGCTGGTCTTCCCTGCAAACACTGATTGATTTCGTACCGGAACATCTGACTTTACTGAAACAAGCACAGGAGCCAACAGTACTTGCATCTGTGCCAGTGCCATCATGCGAGTCTGAAGAACAGGCTGCAAACCGGGAAACGATTCTGAAGAAAATCCATCAGCTTGAAGAAAAAATTCGCCTGGAAAGACAACAGGAGACAGTGGGTATCATTCAGCTCAGGAGCAAGCTGCACAATACAACCCGTCAGATACCCCGCCAGCGTCGCCTGAAGGCGTGGCTTTTATTACTCAGCCAAATTGTTGTGCTTCTCAGACGTAGAGGAATGTCACTGCTGCATGCAACAACACATCCTTTGCGCAATATTCTGCACCTGCACCTGTTGACACCCGCTCCTTTCACAGCCAGTCATTCTCTTCAGGAACAATCAGTTAGGAATAACCAGCACCACATACCATAAGGCGCATTAGTCCATAACGAAATGATAGTCAATAAATTATTGATCGTTTGTATAGATCAATAACGTAGTTATGATAGTTATAACCTATCACGAAGCAATCATCGATCGGTACAAGCAATTTTACTAAAGCGGGTCATTCATCGAAAATGTTCAAAAATACATCACCTTAAATCAGGCCATGGAGTCATGATGGATAATAAAACGATTAGCTGCCCCTTCTGCTTTACACAAAGCCCGCACGGCGTGCGAATTTGCAAAGGCTGCCATGCAAAAGTGGCCTATGGTGAAAGTCCTCTCAGTGTGGCATTCCTTTTTCAATTCGTGGCATTAGCTCTCGCCTGGTTAGTATTTTCATTGACCGGCAGCACTCCTGTCTCAGTCATTACGTTTTTTGCCAGCGTTATTATTCTTATCTGCATAATTAAAAAGACCTATGCAGACAGAGTTATCTTTATACGGTGATATTAATTTCACACCATAGCAAACATAAAAAATTAATATGAGTGACCTATGAACAAATTCATTACTTCTGCGTTTTTTATTTCCGCTTTAGTTATTTCTGGCTGTTCGACATCAGGCAATCAACATCTCAAAAACGAAACATCACAAAGTCTGCAGTCAAAAATCATCAAAAATAAAACAACGAAATCAGAAATAATTACCGCATTAGGTGAGCCCGAAACCAAGACTACACTTGATAGTGGCAATGAAGAATGGACTTATTCGATGGATAACAATCAGTTTGATGCCACCACATTTATTCCCCTTGTTGGGCTGCTGACGGGGGGCTCACAGACGCAGGCCAAAACGCTTGAAATCGAATTTAAAGGAGAAACTGTCAACAAATGGTCGTTCTCTGAAAATAAAAGCAGAATGAATACCGGTCTGATTCAATAACTCATCTTACAGCCAAGGAATTATTTATGAAAACTTATGCCGTTATCACACTCGTTACCGCTGTCTTTTTGCTGAGCGGCTGTAACAGCGAACCCACCGAACAGGATATTTACACGGCCATGCATAAGGTCGTGGAACAGACGAATGCTTTCGTGAAATCTATAGCAGGCAAGGATGTCCCAAAAGACGCACTGCGCGAATTAAAATCAGTCAAAAAGCATGACTGCGTAGAAGTATCTGATAAAAGCTATAAATGCAATGTGACGGCTATTGTCGATAACGAAAAGCGTACTGCTGCTGTAACCCTTGTCAAAACGGATGATGGCTGGCAGGTCGTTGATAAGTAAACCCACCATAAAGCCATCGCGACAGGCGGGACACCAAATGGGTGGCCCTGCCTTTTTTATTCTATATGGTATCCTGCAGGATACGCCTGCTCCATTTATCTCCAGTATCCCATGTCCTATCCACGCCGCTGTCGCTGTCACAATCTTTTCCTGATCACTGAGCCAGGAGGAGTATAAGCCAGAGAGCCTGTAATGCGTTTCTTTTCATACTGTGCCAGCAAATCAGCATAAGTATGCTCTGCTTCATCCAAATTGCCTGAAATATAATTCACGAGTGAATTCAGGCAATGCAGCAACGTGTCGCTATTTGCAAGCTTCCTGAGCAGCGTTGTGTTCAGGGTCGAAACGACTCCTGTAAACATCTGCATAATATTATCTACGTGATAACATGAATTGCGGTACTGCGCCCGTGAATAAAAATACTTCAGATGATACCCTGCGAAGAGAACATAAAGTTTTTTATAAAAGGCATTGTTATTAACGCTGTTGTGATGATGGGTTATAAATTTATCAACAACATGTATAAATTTTTCCTCCTGTGATAAAACATTAATAGCACTCATGATTTCCTCCATTCTTTTGTTTTTATAATTAAGTACTATCATCTTAAAAATTAAAATCAATAGTAAAATTAAAATATTTTATTATTGATATATATTTTATCCCCCCATAAATAAAAATAGCTTTTACTGTACTAAGGTGTGTCTTCCCGACTGTATTACTATTTCATATTTCAATTATCAGAGTTATTTCCCTATTGCAGATAAGAAACCCACAGGAATATTTTTTGAGAGCGTGCTACGCACTGGCTTACGCCCCTACTACCGATAAATGTTAATTATTTTTACCAAACAGTTGAAAAATCGTAATTTTGTCTCCCTGGCAGCGCCGCTGAGTGCCCACAGCACTCACTCGCTGAAGCAGAAAGGATTTTTCCGAAGGGTCCCGGCGTGAGCCGTAGTCAGCAGACGGTTAAAATCATGTATCGGTGTTCGCTTTCCCGATCAACTCAGACTCCTGATTTTTTTGCGCGAAGCGTATTTGTAATGACAGTTAACCTCAGTTCTATGAACTCGTGCGCGAAGCGTATTTATACTTTCAGAAAATACTGTAGTAATGTTCTGAAGCCCAATGGCGCAACATACAGTTGCGCAGGCTTCATTTCAGAAATGATATTATGTAAGAAAAGCAACAATAAAAGTGTTTTCATCAGGTACACCAAGGCCTTGAGTGTCGATCTAATGTAAAACAGTGGTTTCTTATTTCTTTATCACTCTTTTATCTTGCAGATCAAAATAGGAAATTAATCAATAAAATCATATCATTACGCAAAATCCGCTGTTGTTAATTTCAGCACCAAAAATTATTAATTACATACCAGGTGATGGTGAAATTTAGGACCCCTTGTTTTAAATCTGATAACCCATTACCCCCTACTAAATAATAAACGTAAAATTTAAAAGTAAATATAATTAAAATAATATCACTAACCCAGTTGACAAATGAATTAAATATGCCATATCTGTAATTACAATAATAAAAAAGGAGCCATTATGTCAAACACAAGTGTTATGTTAACTAAAGAACAAAAAGCAATTATTGCAGAAGCATTAGATGTTATGCCCGAAGATCTGGAAGAAATAAAAGTTAAAGCAAGTGCCTGTAAAAAGACATCCTTTCGTGACGATTTTTCGATGGTCTTTAAAGATAATACAGCCACACTCGCCAGAATGGATCTGACACCGACGGCATTCAGAATTGTTATTTATCTCTTCTCAGTCATTGATTATGGAAATATTATCCCTGACTTTTCACAGTCACGTACTGCCAGAGAGTTAGGACTGAATAAATCAAATGTTTCACGTGCATTCAGAGAATTATTTGAGAGGAAAATACTGATCCGTAACGCTGAAGACGGTCAGGTTTACCTGAATTCTAATTTATGTGTAAAAGGCATTCCTCATCGTTTCAATGAAGATCTGATGGATAAATTCAGTAAATCCAGACTTGAGACTGAAGATTTTGCCACTTCATTCAACTTTTATCGCGCAGGGCGCAAAACAAAGCCGGTAAAAAAATCCAGAAACAGATATCCAACTGACGGCATTCCCTTTTAAAAGACATAACAGCGCTGGTGATTTTATGCCCCACGCCAGCGAAAAATTTAACAAAATAAAGGATATCTTTATGAAGAAAAGACTCCCTGCTTACCTTTACCAGAATAAATTATCAGATGAACAACGCAATCTGAACAATACTGCTCACAATGCATTTTGGCTTCTCACATTAATCGCTTCATACACACCAGATAAAAGCACTGTTTACCTGAGTTTTCACCGTGCAACATCCATTGCACAACAGGAAGAGATACATATCACACCAGCCCGATTTTATCAGGCCATCGATAAACTGATTGATACAAATATTATTATGCGTACTGAATTTAAATACCAGTATCGTTTAAATCCTGAATTTTTCAGTTTTCCTAAATAAAACAATTAGGAAAACATTAAAACTATCTTTCCCAAAAATACTTTCCATAGCAAAATCCGCATATCCATTATAAATTACTACCAAAAGTATATCCATCCATTTTTACATCCCATTACCAGTAGAGTTAAGATAAAAAGGTACAGACTTATACTGACTGTACCCATGATAATTCGTTGCAAATTTCACGAATTATTACATGCATTATTTTTTCTGATAATATTTTTTTCATTAATAATGTGCTCAATACATTTCTGTACTTCGTCATTAATGGAAACCTCAGCGCCACCTACTTCAAGTATAGCATACAGCATAAAGATAAGGACACGATGAAACTCTATCTCTCCGACTGGATCCACATAATTACGATAACTTTCAATAGCCTCATAAAAACTATCCGGTGAAGTTACAAACGCACATACAAAATCTTTATCTTCCGGCACTCTGATTGAATTATTCATTTTAACTCTCCTGTACTTATTAATCTTGAATGTCATGGTAAAAAAGTCACCATGATTCTTACTACTAACTATTGCTATTACTGCTTAATACTAAAATTTGACCTAGTAATACTTATTAAGTATCAGGGGGGGGCTCTGCCCATTGCTGAATAGCACCATTTATTTTTAAACCCTGAATTTAACATTTTCATTATTAACTCCGTAATCAGGCTGCATTTTTACGTGAACGTTCAATTGCAGATGCGATCCATTCATCAACTTCGCTTTCGACAAATGCAATTGCACGCGTGCCAATTTTTATCGGTTTTGGAAATAAGCCTTCACTAATCAAGCGATAAATCCATGCTTTGCCATAGCCGGTTCTGTTCATAACTTCTGGCAAGCGAATTAGGCGGGTATTTTGATTGTTCATTTTATTTCCCCTTTGTCGTTGTGATGGGATCACTATACGAACAGTTGGGAAAAGAAAGGAGCGAGCTTCCTAACTGCAGGGTTACGATCTGCCCTGCAGTAGTAGACTTCGGGAATTCGGGATCAGTTAGAATCAGAGAGTTTCATCACATCTGAAACTCTCATATTTTTCAGGTGGGGATTTCGGTTCATGAAAAAATTGAACTGCCTAATGAAGTCTATCGTTGCAGCTTTCATCGCAAGCGGTCGATCCGAGTCTTTAATGTGATATCCTAAACGGGTAGTTGTTTCTTCATCTTCATCAGTATAAAGAAGCCGGGAGAGGCGATCATCTGAGATTCTTAGTTCTTTCCTTTTTGCCCAAAGTAAGATATCCAGCATCGCAACCAACCTGTAATTTATGATTTTTTTAATGGTTCCATAGCCGAAACGAACGATACCGGTTTCATTAACTTCCACTCCTTTTACCGATCTCCATTGTGGCAGGGCCGCTTTTATCGATTCGGCTATTTCATCGTCAGTACCACTACCAAGATCGATTTCAAGCAACACCGTTTTCTCACATAAGGGGGACAAGAGTTGTGACACATAAGCTTCGTGATGAGGCGCATTAACACAATATTCATCGTTTCCTTCCTCCCAAGTGAAAAGATTCACACTAAGGGCCATCACACTAAGTTCAGCAAGCCTGGTGATATCAGTGATAAAAATGTGTGGAGGACTGTAGAGAGTATCGTTAACTGTTGGATAATCGAGTTGCTTCCCTTTGAAAAGATGGGGGTTCCCACTGAAAATTTCAGTCATGTACACCCATAGCCCTTTCTTTTCTTCGTCAGTAGGCCCTGGCTTGTACAGAAGTGCTCTTGCCCAAAGTTCGTGATACAAGGCATTTAAACTGATGTCTTCGAGCTTGCGATAATTATCTATGTCAAGCCAAGCTTTGATTTCTTTAGTATGCTCTGGTGACCAGTTTTTCAAAATTCAAATCTCCTGCCTTCTTAAAGATTTAAGTCATACGAATAGAGTTCAGTTAGTTTGAAAAAACTACCGTATTCACTAATCGATGAAAAGCAGTTCCTGCCTGCAAGTTCACCTGTCAGAAGGAAGTTGAACGGAAAAATTTGTTATCTTTTAATGCACCTCGCCAGAGTGCACGCCCGGTTCTGAGAGGAGAGGCCGGGAAATAGTCCGACTACACTCTGCCTCTTACTCTGCTCTGGGCGCGAAAACACTGGGCGTATCTTGCCGTTGTTCTCGACCTGTTCGTCAGAAAACCGGTGGGGGAGCAATGTCATTCTCACCTGACAGCAAACTCACCATCAAAGCACTGGAAATGGCCAGAGAGCGCCGGGGGTCAACAACAGGTAACTTACTGCCTCCACCAACGACCTAATATTGATCCTGCTTGTTAACTCAGCAATAGCACCGGATTTCCGTTTTTACTTCAGTCGATAGATTTCTCCTTTTATTTGTACGACGTGTCAGTGATGTAAGGTCCAGTCCAACATTGCTGATGTAAGAACAGCATCTCCTGTGAAGGTTTTGTCCCATTGTCCGAATGGCAGGTTGCAGGCGTAAATTTACTGCAGGTGTTTCTGATGTATCCAAGAGTGGTTTGTTAAAATTTTACTCCCTTAAATCAGAAACGCCTGTCCCCGCTGTTGCATTTCACAGAATTTCTGATATCTAATAAATTAAAACATTTTTTCATGAGGGTGTTTATGGACTTATTAAAGTACTTATCAGAAAAGGGATTAACCGAAAGGGCTCTCGACTTCGTCACATCACAATTATTCTTCAATGCAGAGTCGCCTGATAACCTAAAGTACGCTTTAAAAGCGGGTTATGATATTAATACCGTTGATAGTAGCGGCAACAATGCTATTTTTGGCTGCAGAACACTGGAAGCACTGGATTTTCTACTTAGCAATGAAGTCAATATACACCATATCAACAAGGAGGGACAAAATGCGCTCTTTCATCAAAAAAATCCAGAAATTCTGAAGAAGCTGATTGAACTAGGTTTAGACACCTCGCATACAGATACTAAGGGCTATACCTGCATTTTTGCACATTACAGGGACCCTGAAGGACTACAAGTATTACTTAATGCAGGTTGTGATATAAATCACGTCGATAACAAAGAAAGAAATATTCTCTTCCTGCCCCTCTCCCCGGAAGTTTTATCCATAGCAATAGATTCCGGATGCAATGTCAATCATATTAATCATGCAGGAAAAGGTTTTATTGAAGAGGAATATGACGATGAGTTGCATAATATCATTCTCCGCCATATTGATAAATTTGAAAGAAGAACGTTGCATGTCGATTTTTGCAATACCAACTCAGTATTATTTTTATATGAACTCTCTGAATATGGATTCAAAATAGAGCTCAATAAAGACCGTTTCGTAATTAACAGTTACATTAGCGATTACAAAGATATTTTAAGCACTCTTGATTGTATCAGTGACATTCAAGATGTTAACTTCTATAATTATGACGGTGATCCTCTTTACAAAGATATCGATAAGCGAATTGTAAAGTGGATGATAAGAAATAATTTTCTCATTGATCTTACAAAAATTTCTGATGATAAAAATCATGATCATATATTAAAATACAAAACCAGTTACGAGCAAAAAGAAATATCCAGAAATTTAAAACATGCTAAAAATAAAATTGCAAAAGTCAAAAACGGTGGAAGGCTGTGATATTTATTCGCAGAGTGTTGTCTGAACCACCGAATTGAAGGCGTTGAGGGTATCCAGATCCGTTGTTAAGTCTTTATACATGTGGTCATACCTTTACCATTGATGGTGAAATATACAATTACCCTCCGAACATAAAGGGATGGGCATCATGACAAAACCCGGTGAAACAGATGATGATCTACTCACTCCAGACGAGGTATGCGGGCTCCTACGGATAACCCAAAAGACACTTTGTGAACGGAGCAATATGCACCGGTAACGCCAATTGCTGGCACCGTTCCGGTTTTCTGCGAAGGGGATGCGCTATGAACGGCGCAATCTGAAAGCGTTTATCGATAAATACCGCCGTAAGTATTAAATTTATTCTGGGGATGGGATTTTCCATCCCATAACTTCGAGTTCTCTACAAATGAATTGGTATGCAGGTAGTATCTCTTCCAGATTCGCATGTTTTTGTACGAAGATTGAAAAAGCCAGAACCGCACTCATTTTTTCTTTATAGAAAAAGTATTGTCTTAGTGGATGTTTATCTTCGCCATATGCTGGAAATTCGATCCCAGTATACTTATCCCCCATATTTTTATAGAATTGGTCCAAGGTAAGATCATAGATCTTTGAATCAACCTCTACCCAAAAATGATGATATAGCCTATTACGAGTAGAGCCATGTACTACTTTTATGATATCGTGGGTAAAAAAGTGGCTAAGAAGCATCCCCAGAAATACAGATGCACCTTGGCAACAATTCTCAGGAAACATGCCGAAGAATGGCACACCCGACTCATCAAAATAATCGAAATTTTCTTCAAAGACACTCCGCAGGTCTTTGGCAAGCTTTGTAACTAATCCGTCCATGATTGTTTCTACTATAAAGAAGCCATGCATTTAACATGCATGGCTACGTGAACCTTAAGAATTAGAGCGCTTAGGTGGTCTCGTAAATTGTACCAAAGCTCCTTTATGCTCGTTAGCCTGCTCTTCACGCCGCTCGGCCAGCATAGATTTTAATCTTGCCAGATGCACAACAGCAGCCTTCTTGCCGGTCAGATAGCCCTCTGGTAAACCAACCATCATTTCGACATCGATAGCAGACAATCCCGCAAAGGCAGCAAGCCGTTCAACTGAAATAATTCCAGAAGACGCCAACAATTCAATAGTACGTTTCAACAAACGTGGTTTTTCAGGCTCACGATAATCATCTCCCGGCTCTGATTTCACTCCCCAACGTGCTGAACGGCGTTTATAAAGATTTTGTTTCTCTTCTTCAGTAATAATATTCAGCACATGCAAACGCATGATGCTTGCCGCGACAGAAATACCGTAGCGTTGTTTAATTAAAAGCAAGCTATCTAATGTGACCGGGGTTCTAATTTCTTCGGCAAACGTCTCGGCAGGAAGCAGCAGCGCCCCCGCAAATTTATGAGCCTGGCTTTCCTTCAGCTTATAACGTTCAGCTTCGAGCTCGTTGCCAACGTAGCGGTGAAGGATTAGATGTCCAATTTCGTGAGCAAGGTCAAATCTGCTGCGAAAAGCATTACCTTTATCCGAAGAGAGGAGAACAAAAGGAACACTTAGAGTCTCACTCCAGGCGGAAAGCCCTTCAATCTGCGCGACACCTGTTTCCTCTCTGACAACGATAATACCGTTACTCTCTGCGGCTAAAGTAAGGTCCGGTATTTCCTTTGTACCAAGATTCCAAAGGGCACGGCACTCACTAGCGGCATCTTCGATATCTGCATCACTAATTTCATCGATGTTTGTAAAACTACGGTGCGGTAATTTTAGCTCCGGCAGATCTACAAACTCAGTCAGCTTAGTAACCAACTCATTAGCCCAATGGATTCGAGTTTCTAACATTGCTCGTGCTGCTACATGAGCTGATGCATTACTTCTGAACAGGGGCTTTGACATACCCGGCAACAGAGGGCGCGTAAACCATTCAGGAGTAACATTTACGACTGTAGCCAAGCGTTCTAGGGCTTCGGATTCTGGAGCCTGCTGGCCAGAACGCCATTTACTGATGGTTGCTGGCGATACGCCAACCATCGTAGCTAATTGAGTTTGGGACAGCCGCCGGGCGGCTAGTACTTGCACTAACCTATCCGGTTGAAATTCAGCGATGCCTCGGCTCATACATCATCTTCCTCGGTTCCATCTTTTTTGATAATGCTCTTTTTGAGTGCAGAGAATGCATTATCTTCTTGGAATGGAACTACATCATATCGGGTTAAAAAAAGTTCAAGTGGCTCATGGAAAACCCAGCTCTTCCCGTCAGAACTTGGAACGACAAGCTCTATAGACATCGGGGCTTCGGGTTGATTCTGCAATGAACCGGAAAAACGGCATACTACGAACAGTGTAGCTTTCGGTACATCAGAACCATCGGAGAATAAATCCGGTTGCAC
This sequence comes from Citrobacter sp. CK188, assembly GCF_030333525.1. NCBI lineage: Bacteria > Pseudomonadati > Pseudomonadota > Gammaproteobacteria > Enterobacterales > Enterobacteriaceae > Citrobacter > Citrobacter sp. CK188. The sequence goes on along the minus strand of NZ_JAOWFU010000028.1, from coordinate 70,198 downwards.
CACTTTTTCCACAGAAACGTTTTCGGCAATGAGCTCTTGCTTACGTTTGCTGCGAAATAGTCTCTTCCACTGGTTATCATTGTAGCTTTCACGAACAATCGTGAAAATACCGCTATGGCCTTCTACAATACGGTTACCACGCAGCTTGCCGGGATTACAACCGTTGGCCTCAAACACCTCATAAATAGTTTCATTCAGGTTTAAATGACGATCATAACCAAGCGCGGTCGCTCTGTGGTCTAGCTTCTTCTTTTGCGCATAATCGTAAGAACGCTTTGATGCCGCGTAAATCGCGTCAGAAAGGGCCATGAAGAGTTGTTTTTGAACATGCTGAACAATGAGATCTGCCACTTTTGATTTTTTCACGACCATTTCCTATCACTGTCACTGATAGACGTGATTTTACACCCATATTTTTTCGTGTGTCCACAAAAAAACATCAAAAAATTTCCTTTACGCGGAAAATAACATTGATGATGGTATTTATTTTATCGACCCGATAGTACCGAAGTTGTACTTTTGCTCTGAAATAAAGCGGTATAATAAGAGAATTGAGTCTATCCCGACGGGGAGAAAAGTGATCACGCCTTGCAGCTTGCCTCACCTATTTTCTCAAGGCGGTGACGTGTAAGGCGAACATGCATGAGTGCTCTAGAAAACCTGTTGGAATACTATCCTCTGTCTCTTGCGGCTCAACTGCAATGAGTTTGCTTTTCTTCCTCAGTTTGTCGATCCCGCCGCGGATCCTGTCTGCCTGCAATTTCTTGTCTTGGGCAGTATCCAGAAGCTGGCTGGAATTGTTTCCCTGAGGTCAGTCGTGAAGGCATCAGGAACATTTGAAAACTGGCTAGGTAAACACCCAAGCGTTGTCATGATAAGCCTCGGTATCCGCATGTTGTTTAGCGGGTCTGGTGTCGTATCGATATCTGCCAGTTAAGTTTTGCCGAAACGGTAAACCCAGTGTCCGCACCTAGCTCATAGCAGACATGACTACACTGGCATGTTATTTTGAATTCACTTGGCGTACTGGAACCATTCAACGTGCTATGGTTATATTTTAAGGTTCCTTTTTGGAACCCTCTACGAAATGAATTTAAATTAAAATATTAAATATCAACAAGATATAATTCAAAGCACAGAGACGCCAGCCCAGGACAGCACTAATAAAAACAGAAAGTTAGCGGTCTCAGCAGGACACCGACCAGACGGTGAGGGGACAAAAAAGGATACGCAAAGGAGCCGCGGCTCCCGAGTGACAAAAAAGCCCGCTGATGCGGGCTTTTTCGTTTTACTTCACCAGCAAGCAAACCGCCGCATCATGGCGGTATGAAGATGAGCTAAGGATAGGCTTTTGTATCAGCTCAATGTTCATATAAAAACATTTCGAACTTTGGTGCACAAAACTACATAGGGATAACTTCATGTCTCTTCGTTTCAGACAAACCTTTACTCTGTTTCCTGGCGTTAGGCTCAACATTGGTAAGCGTGGAATAAGCGCAAGCATCGGTGTACCTGGTGCAACTGTCAATGTTGGGAAAAAAGGACTCAGAGCGACCGTCGGACTACCGGGTACAGGCTTATCTTATACTACACCTACCCTGCCCTATGATGATGGGCACTCTGTTACCAATCCATTAATTCCGTCCTCCACAGAACCTCATTTTGGAATGCCGGAGGCATCCCCAAGTAACATCCCATCGAACGCTAAAATATATATGCCCATGGCTGGCATGAATGAAATTTCCAGCGCTTCGGTAGAAGTCCTGACAAGTTCCTCCCTTTTACCTTTACGAGATTTGATTGCTAAAGCGCGAGAACAAAGGGCAGAGATAAAAGCAGATCTACAAGAGGCTCTTACTGAAGAATCAAAACAAAAGAACGAGCTGGTTCGACGCAAATCAAGTCTATTCCGTTGGTTTTACAAACGACGCATCACAGAACTTGAGACAGAACTCCCCCTAACGCAAGCTGAGATATCTCGCCTGATATCCTGGGAAGGCAACACAAAAATAGCCATAACCTTCGAGAGCAGTGATACTTCACAGCGCGCATATGCAGCAATGGTCCGTGCATTCGATATATTAAAATCGAGTGTCAAAAAATGGGATATTACTGCAGATAAAGCTACAGACCAGTTTGCTGAAAGAACATTAGCAACCCGGTCTGTTAATCGTCACCCAGTTACCTTTGATTTCAGTTCAACGGATCTCATTCAATTTACAGGTCGTGCAATGCGGTTTGAAAATGTGAATGGCGACGATATTTTGCTTTATCCGGGAGTTGCAGTCATACCACGAGCTGATGGGGCGTTCGCTCTGATTGATTTACGCGAATTACAAGTCAGTTCAGAATATCGAAGATTCCATGAGGAAGAAGGTGTTCCCAGTGATTCACGCATAGATGGGCATACATGGGCGAAAACGAATAAGAATGGCTCGCCAGACCGTCGATTTAAAGACAACTACCAAATCCCTATTTGCATTTATGGAAATATTACTTTCCATCCTCAAACAGGGGTAACTGAAGAATATATGGTATCAAATGCAGATGCCGCGCAAGCCTTTGCTGAGGCAGTAAAATGCTATCAGACCTCACTCACTGAATCTGAAGCATTGGTACAAGCCTAACTTATCGCAGATATGGGGTGTCGGGGGGCGGAGGTTCAAATCCTCTCGTGTCGACCAAAATCCCTTAGAAAAACCAACCTCTTACGGTTGGTTTTTTTATGCCTGTTTTTTGCACGGGAAGCTTCGGGGTAAAACCGCTCTCCCTGTTCCAACGCCTGAACTCAGGACATTTGCCATCGTCAGCAAAGACCTGCCTGAACATCTGGTGCTTGAGTACAAAAACAGGCAGTAGGTTCCTGTACTGGCCCGGCTTTTTGATGATTCAGCACATGCTATTTCAGCTATAACAAACCTGAGCAAAAAGACGTGGCATTAATACTTAAAACACATTGATCCGTCATGCCGGGAAGATACAATCCACGGCGGCTGGCAACCATTCTATATTCGCACGCCAGCTGTCCGTACCATGCTCTTCCATGCGGCGTGGTTGCTACTCTATTAATTCTACTGATGAGAATCTTGCTGTAGATCGCATACGACCTTGCCGCTCTCACCACTTTCACAGCCTTCCTGTTACGCCATATAAAGCAACTCGATTGGGAATTTCCAGTTACTGACGCAAATACGGAACATACAATCACATACACATCTTTACATTTGGTGGTTTTCATGAATACTACTAAATGATTATGTTAACACGATGAAATTCAACGGATGAAATATGAATATATTTGAACAAACTCCACCAAACCGCAGGCGTTATGGCCTGGCTGCATTTATTGGGTTAATCGCTGGTATCGTATCAGCATTTGTTAAATGGGGCGCTGAAGTACCTTTGCCACCCCGCAGTCCGACTGATATGTTCACTGCTGCATGCGGGCCGGAATCATTAATCAGGGCTGCCGGGCAAATTGACTGTTCCCGCAATTTCCTGAATCCCCCTTATATTTTCCTTCGTGACTGGATGGGGCTTGCTGATCCTAACGCTGCCGTCTACACCTTTGCCGGGCATGTGTTTAACTGGGTTGGTGTAACACACATCATCTTTTCGATTGTCTTCGCAGTGGGTTACTGTGTTGTTGCTGAAGTTTTCCCCAAAATTAAACTCTGGCAGGGTTTGCTGGCTGGTGCGCTGGCACAGCTTTTCGTACATATGATTTCCTTCCCTCTCATGGGGCTGACTCCACCTTTGGTTGACCTTCCATGGTATGAGAATGTATCCGAAATTTTTGGACATTTAATCTGGTTCTGGTCTATCGAAATTATCCGTCGGGATCTGCGTAACAGGATTACTCATCAACCAGACCCGGAGATCCCTTTGGGAACAAGCCGGTGACAAATTCTTAATGTGGTAAAATGGCGCAAACACAGCGCCATTTTTTAGTATCCATTTACTGAACTCCTGAGTTGCCTGTTTTAATCTCTCGCTAATCCCCTCTTCCCGGCCCAGACATTCCTGTTCTGTGAAAAAGAGAATAAACCACTTTCCATCCGTGCACCCGAATGTTCTTAATATCAAGGAGGAGATTTACGTCTGGTATCTGAGTCTGTTAAATAACATGATAAAAACCCGCGCACTTCCTGCATTGCTTTCCCTGAACATTTAAGCGGATCATCGGCACCTTGCCGATTAATACCTGTATGGATGTCCCCTCCTGGCAAAAAGCGGCCTGAACGAAGGGCTATCAGGTCTGCTATGGGCGACAAACCTACAGCTTCCATTGAAAACATCAATCAATACGCAAAATTCCCGCCCCTGAAAAACTCAACCACCTCCCCCACCAAGTCACACTGCCACCAGGACAATGTTGTTGCTCCTGCCCGGAAGAGTTGTGTTGCTGCTGCCGTAACACGATGTTAGCATTTGGCAATCAAGACGCTTAGATGTCTAAAAACCCCATTCCTGACCCCGAGAGAGGCTAAAAGGAAGATGACAGATAACCTGCAACTCACACAACTGGTCGAGACCTGCCGCTGGATAGGGGCAAAAGGCTGGGCTCCCGCCACTGGCGGCAATATGTCTGTCCGCCAGGACGACGCTTTTTGCTGGCTCAGCGAGTCGGGAAAAGATAAAGGCAACCTGACTACCGACGATTTTTTGCAGGTGGAAATCGCCACCAGTCACGCACCGTCCGGTCGCAAACCATCGGCGGAGACCGGGCTGCATACCCTGATTTATCGCCTCTTTCCCCAGGCAAACGCGGTGTTGCACGTCCACACCGTCAACGCCACGGTGCTCTCGCGCATCGTTAAAACGCCGGAGCTATATATCAGCGGTTTTGAAATGCAAAAGTCGCTTAGCGGGCAGACCACCCATCTTGATACCGTCTGCGTGCCGGTGTTCGACAACGACCAGGATATCGACGCGCTGGCGTCACGTATTGCGCATTACGCGCAAGGGCATTCTCTGAATTACGGTTTTCTTCTGCGCGGTCATGGCTTAACCTGCTGGGGACACTCAGTGGAGGAGGCCCGCCGTCATCTGGAGGGGCTGGAATTTTTATTTGAATGCGAAATGCGTTTGCGACAACTGGAGAGATTATGATTCGCGCGATTGTGACGGATATTGAAGGCACCACCAGCGATATCCGTTTTGTTCACAATGTTCTGTTCCCCTATGCGCGCGAGCGGCTGGCGGCGTTTGTCACCGCCCGGCAGTATGCTGAACCGGTAAAATCAATTCTTGATAATCTGCGCAACGAGATTGCCCGGCCAGACGCCAGTACCGCAGAACTTATCGAAACGCTTTTCACCTTTATGGATGAAGATCGCAAATCAACGGCGCTAAAAGCCCTGCAAGGCATTATCTGGCACGACGGTTACGTCAATGGCGACTTTACTGGTCACCTCTACCCGGACGTTCTGCCAGCGCTGGAGAAATGGAAAGCACAAGGCATTGATCTCTATGTTTATTCCTCCGGCTCCGTCGCAGCGCAGAAACTGTTATTTGGCTACAGCGACGAAGGTGATATTACTCATCTGTTCAGCGGCAATTTTGATACCCATATCGGCGCAAAGCGAGAAACGCAGTCATACCGCAATATCGCGTCGTATATCGGCGTCGCGCCGTCGCAAATCCTGTTCCTCTCCGATGTATATCAGGAGCTGGACGCTGCTGAAGAGGCGGGTCTTCGCACCCTGCAACTGATTCGTGGTGAGGGTGATGGCGCCAGCCGCCACCACCAGGTACATCAATTCGACGACATTAACCCGGAGCAGATCCTTTCATGAGCGCATTGACTATTTATTCCGATAAAGACTCCAGCCAGCCCCAGTGGCACAGTACCGACGCCGCAGAGATCGCCCAACAGCTCAACGCGAAAGGCGTCCGCTTCGAACGCTGGGTTGCAGACCGCGACTTAGGCCAGGCCCCCACGCCAGAAACGGTGCTCACCGCCTATCAACATGCGATTGATAAGCTGGTTGCCGAGAAAGGCTATCAGAGCTGGGATGTGATCAGCCTGCGCGCCGACAATCCACAAAAAGAGGCGCTGCGTGCAAAGTTTCTCAATGAACACACCCACGGCGAAGATGAAGTGCGCTTCTTCGTTGAAGGCGCAGGACTGTTTTGCCTGCACATTGGCGACCAGGTTTACCAGGTGCTGTGTGAGAAAAACGATCTGATTTCAGTGCCCGCCGGTACGCCGCACTGGTTTGATATGGGCTCCGAGCCAAACTTTACCGCGATCCGTATTTTCGATAACCCGGAAGGCTGGGTGGCGCAGTTTACCGGCGACGCCATTGCGGATGCCTATCCGCGCCTGCTTTAACGATCTGGCCGGGCGACGCTATCGTACGCCAGGCCTGCTCTGCATCAGGCCGCCTCCGTCCTGAAAACTCCCTTCGCCACGTCTTCTGGCGTCACCACACCGCTATCCAGCACCCAGCCGCTAATCAGCGCTGCTGGCGTCACGTCAAACGCCGGGTTATAGACCTGCGCATTTTCCGGCGCCCACTGTACCGCGCCAAAACTGCCCGCCACGCCGGTGACTTCTCCTGCTGCGCGCTGCTCAATCGGGATTGCGTTGCCATTCGGGCAGTGGGGGTCCAGCGTGGTTTGCGGCGCGGCAACGTAAAACGGAATACCGTGGAATTTCGCCAGCACCGCCAGCGAATAGGTGCCGATTTTATTCGCCACATCGCCATTTGCGGCAATACGGTCGGCCCCTACCCACACCGCGTCCACCAGCCCTTTCGCCATCAGGCTGGCAGCCATTGAGTCGGTAATCAGTTGATAGGGAACCCCCAGTTCGCCCAGCTCCCAGGCGGTGAGTCTGCCGCCCTGCAATAACGGGCGCGTTTCATCCACCCAGACATTTTGCACGTTGCCCTGTGCATACGCGCGGGCAATCACCCCCAGCGCCGTCCCCGTGCCCGCTGTCGCCAGCCCGCCGGTGTTGCAGTGGGTCAGCAGACGGCTGCCCGGCTTCACCAGTGCACTTCCCGCACGCGCGATATCGTCACAGAGTTGTTTGTCTTCATCGATCAGACGCAGTGCTTCCGCCGCCAGCGCCGGAACAAAGTCTTCTTGCCTCAGCGCCTGCTTCATGCGATCGAGATTGTTCATCAGATTGACCGCCGTCGGGCGCGCAGCGCGCAGCGTTTCCAGCGCTATCGCCAGTTCATCCCGGCGATAGCCTGACTCCGCCAGCAGCGCCAGTAGCAGACTGGCGGAAAGACCAATCAGCGGCGCACCGCGCACGCGCAGCGCGTGAATATGCCCCACCAGCGCTTCTACCGTTGAGGCATCCAGCCAGCGTTTCTCCTGCGGAAGCGCCTGCTGATCGAGAATAAATAATTGATTATCCGCCACCCGCAGGCTGGTCGTCTGTAATGTCTGCATGTCGTTAATTCTCTGTTGCGTTGTTGTATCACATTGTGTCAGGATGAATTACAGATGTATAGACGTCTACATGTCTTTATTAGTGAAATGAGAGAGGAACAGGCAATGTCGCAATACCGTACCTTTACCGCCCAGGATGCCGTGGAATACGCCCGAACGTTTGGCGGCATCGATGATCCATCCACACTGGTAGAGGCGCAGGAGGTGGGCGACGGCAACCTTAATCTGGTGTTTAAGATTTTCGATACCACAGGCGTAAGCCGCATCGTCGTCAAACAGGCGCTGCCTTACGTGCGCTGCGTCGGCGAATCCTGGCCGCTGACGCTGGATCGCGCTCGTCTTGAAGCGCAAACGCTGGTGGCGCATTACCAGCACTGCCCGCAGCATACGGTGAAAATCCACCATTTCGACCCTGAACTGGCGGTGATGGTGATGGAAGATCTCTCCGACCATAACATCTGGCGCGGCGAACTGATTAAAGGCGCCTGGTATCCGCAGGCGGCACGCCAGCTCGGCGAATATCTGGCGCAAACGCTGTTTCACACCAGCGATTTTTATCTCCACCCGCATGACAAAAAAGCGCAGGTGGCGACATTTATTAACCCGGAGATGTGTGAGATCACCGAAGATCTGTTCTTCAACGATCCCTACCAGATCCACGAGCGCAACAGCTATCCTGCGGAGATCGAAGGCGACGTCGCCGCGTTGCGCAGTGATGCTCAGCTTAAGCTGGCGGTGGCGGCGCTCAAACATCGTTTCTTCTCCCATGCCGAAGCGCTGCTGCACGGCGATATCCACAGCGGCTCGATCTTTGTCGCTGACGGTCGCCTGAAAGCCATCGACGCCGAGTTCGGCTACTTTGGGCCGATAGGCTTTGATGTGGGCACCGCCATCGGCAATCTGCTGCTGAACTTCTGCGGCCTGCCGGGTCATCTGGGTATTCGCGACGCCGCCGCCGCGCGTGAGCAGCGCCTGACGGATATTCAGGAGCTGTGGAACACCTTTGCTGAACGTTTTCAGGTGCTGGCGACGGAGAAAACCCGCGACGCGGCGCTACGCGCACCGGGCTATGCGTCGGAATTTCTGAAAAAAGTCTGGGCGGACGCCATCGGCTTTTGCGGCACCGAGCTGATTCGCCGCAGCGTCGGGCTGTCGCACGTAGCGGATATCGATACCATTCAGGATGCGGAAATGCGCCATGAATGCCTGCGCCATGCCATTACCCTCGGAAAAGCGCTGATTGTGATTGCCGACCGGATTGAGAGCGTGGAAGCGCTGATCGCGCGGGTGCGGCAGTACAGTTAAGTGCGGGCCGTTTGCCCGGTGGCGCTGCGCTTACCGGGCCTACGATCCGAATGCAGGCCGGGTAAGGCGAAGCCGCCACCCGGCAAATACTTACCCCAGATACTCAATCACTGATAACCCGCCGTTGTAATCCGTGCTGTAGATAATCCCCCGCGCATCGACAAACACATCGCAGGACTGGATCACCTGCGGGCGATTTGGCCGCGTATCCATCATCTTCTCAGGCGCCGCAGGCACCAGCGCGCCGGTTTCTACCGGACGATAAGGATTGGAAATATCATAAGCGCGCACCCCTGCGTTCTGGTAAGTGGCGAAAATCAGCGTCGAGCTAATAAAGCTGCCAGGGCGGTTTTCGTGCAGGTTATGCGGCCCGAAGTGCGCCCCTTTCGCCACGTAATCAGCCTCATCCGGCTGCGGGAAGGTGGCGATGCTCACCGGATTCGACGGCTCGCGGATATCAAACAGCCAGATCAGCTTTTCGCCGTCTTCCTGATTGTCGAGCACCGCTTCGTCCAGTACCACCAGCAGATCGCGGTCCGGCAGCGGCAGCGCAGTGTGTGTGCCGCCGCCAAACGGCGGGCTCCAGTTGCGATGGCTAATCAGTTTCGGCTGCGTGCGATCTTGCACATCCAGCAGCGTCAGACCACCGTCACGCCAGCTACCGTAGGCGGTATCGCCAGCGATAATCGCGTGATGCAGCGCATAGCGTTTGCCCTCCGGCCAGTCTGGCGTCTCTCCCGCCGCCTGATTCATCCCTGGCAACCACCAGCGCCCGGCCACCTCTGGCTTACGCGGATCGGCCAGATCGATGGTCAGGAAGATGTAGTCGGTGAAACCGTCGATCAGCGCCGAGACGTAGGCCCAGCGTCCGCCGACGTACCAGATGCGGTGAATGCCAATCCCATTCAGGGAGAGAAAACCGATTTCACGCGGTTTATCCGGCGTGGAAATATCAAACACGCGCAGCCCTGCGCTCCAGCCCCGGTCCTGCACATCGCTGACCGTCTCACCGACCTGCCGCGTGTAGTAGACCTTTTCATCGGCAAAGCGGGCATCGGCGAACAAATCGCGGGCGTTAATCACCAGCAGCAGATCGTCATGCGCCTGCAAATGCACGTTCCAGGTGCCTGGCGGTGCAGGCACATAGCCCGCCGCCCGTGGATTTTTCGGGTCACGCACGTCAACAATCGAAAACCCCTGCGACACCATATGGCCAATATAGGCAAAACCGCGATGTACCATCAGCTGTACGCCGTCCGGGCGACCGCCCTGGTCGCTATGGCCAATCAGCCGCATATTGCGGCTATAGTCGGGGCGCGGTAATTCAGTCACCTTAATCTCCTTTTGCCAAACGGCGTCACCGCCTTATCTGGCCTACAGGGAACACATTGTAGGCCCGGTAAGCGCAGCGCCAGCGGGCATTACGCCGGATGGCGGCGTAACCGCCTTATCCGGCCTACAGAGAGCACATTGTAGGCCCGGTAAGCGCAGTGCCACCGGGCATTACGCCGGATGGCGGCGTAACCGCCTTATCCGGCCTACAGGGAGCGCATTGTAGGCCCGGTAAGCGCAGCGCCACCGGGCATTATTTATTCTTCGCTTCAAGCGTCGCAAACCACGGCGCGATAAAGTCTTCCGTCTGGCCCCAGCCCGGAATGATTTTGCCTAATGAGGCGACGTTAACCGCCCCCGGCTGCGCTGCCAGCAGCGCCTGCGGAATGGCTGCGGCTTTAAAATCGTAAGTAGCAGGCGTAGGTTCACCGGCAATCTTATTGGCAATCAGCCGCACGTTAGTGGCGCCAATCAGTTTTGGGTCAACCGCCACGCTCACCTTCCACGGGCTGCCCGCCTCGCGCATCAGTTGCAAATCCTGGTTGGAGATGTCGATGCTGTAGAGCTTAATCTCAGTGCGGCCATTCTCTTTCAGCGCTTTGTACGCCCCCTGGCTAAAGGCGTCCCAGGTTCCCCAGATAGCGTCGATTTTCCCTTTCGGGTATTTCGCCAGCACCGCGCCCACTTTGTTGGCGGTATCGCCCTGCACGTCGGAAGAGACCGCACCGATAGACTCCAGCTCTTTAATCCCCGGATTGTCCTTCAGCATTTGCTGATAAGCCGCCTGGCGGCGCTCCATCGGCGGGAAACCGGCGACCCACAGCTTGATAATATTGGCTTTACCGTTGAAATCTTTTACCAGTTGTCCGAAGGAGAGATGGGTCAGCGAGGCGTCATCCTGCTGAGTTACCGTCACGCCCGGGATCTCACCGTTGACGGCGGTATCAAACACCGCCACTTTGATCCCGGCATCTACCGCTTTCTTCACCAGCGCGGTGGAGTACGGATCGCGCCCCTGAGAGAGAATAATACCGTCATACTTCTGGCTGATCGCCTGGTTAACGAAATCCTGGAATTTCGCGTCGTCGCCATTGCTTAAAAAGGTGCTGACCTTAAAGCCGAGCTTTTTCCCCTCCTGAATCGCGCCCGCAACGAACTGGGTCGTGTTGTCATCAGAGCCAAGGTTGCGGATCACCGCAATGCGAACCGGGCCATTATGCCCGGCAATGGCCGCTGGCACCGGCGCAGGCGTTGCCGCATAGCCCGGCAGCGAACTCAGTAATCCCAGCGCCAACAAAGAAAGTGCAGTTTTTTTCATTATCGTTTCCCGTTGTGTTGTTAACGTTTTTGTATGTAGGTGATCGCCAGCGCCGCCGCCAGCACCAGCCCTTTTATAATGTCCATTGCGTAATAGGGCACCGAGAGCATCACCAGCCCGTTGGAGAGCACGCCAAGGATCACCGCCCCCACCAGCGTGCCAAGCGCATTCGGTTTGCCGGAACCGGCCAGCGAAAAGCCGATCCACGCCGCCGCGACGGCATCCATCAAATAGCCGCCCCCGGCGTTAACCTGTGAAGAGCCAATACGCGAAGCCAGCAGGATGCCCCCTAACCCCGCCAGCAGCGAGGCAATAACGTAGGCCGCCACTTTATAGCGGGTGGTGCGAATACCGGAGAGGCGCGCCGCTTCCGGGTTGCCGCCAATGGCGTACATCCGTCGCCCGTGGGTGGTCAGCGACAGCGCGAGCTGCGCCGCCAGCGTCACGACCAGCATCACGACAACAATAGTCGGCACCTGCCCCAGCGCGCCGAATGCCGCCGGAATAAGCCCCTCAGCCATTTCACCGCTCGGCAGCACCATGTTTTCAGTAATAGAGCCGCCGTAGCTGTAGGTCATCGCCACCCCCTGAATCACAAACAGGCTGGCAAGCGTGGCGAGCATGTCGGGAATACGCAGCACCACAATCAGAAAAGCGTTGAACAGCCCCACCAGCGTACAGAGCGCCAGGGTAATGACAATCGCCCCGGTGGTGCCAAAGCCGTGCCAGACGAACAGCGAAATCACCAGTGCGTTCGCCAGCGACGCGGTTGAGCCAACGGAAAGATCAAAGCCGCCGACGGTAAGCGAGATGGAGACGCCAATCGCAATCACCGTGACGATCGCAATAGAGCGCAGGATGTTGATGATATTGAAGGGATCGAGGAAGTTATCCGACGCGACGCCAAAAATGGCGATCAGCGCGACAACCGTCAGCAGCATGCCCCACTTATAGAGAAAATCGAAAATCTGCTGGCGGCCAGACGCCGCTGCATTGACTGAAAGGGCCTTACTCACAACGCCGTTCCTCCGGTTGAATAATAAAGTAGTGTCTCTTCGCGGGCCTGCGCGCCTTCCACTTCCGCCACGATGCGCCCGTCCCACAACACGCAGATGCGGTCACACAGCCCCACCAGTTCGGCGAACTCACCGGAGGCGTAAATCACCCCTTTGCCTTCCCGCGCCAGGCCGTCGATCAGCGCAAACAGATCGGTTTTGGCTTTCACGTCCACGCCTTTGGTCGGCTCGTCGAAAATCAGCACGCGGGCGTCGCCGCGCAGCCATTTGCCGATCGCCACTTTCTGCTGGTTGCCACCGGAAAGCCGACGCAACACTTGCCCCGGCCCGCGAGCGCGCACGCCGACGCGGGCAATTACCGCTTCCGCCCAGCGCCATGCCTGACGATGACCAAACAAGCTCCAGCGCGAGAAACGGTTATCGGAGGCAACCGCCAGGTTCATGGCGACGGACTCATCAATAAAAATGCCCTCTTTGCGCCGCTCCTCCGGCACCAGCGCCAGCCCGCGCGTCACCGAATCAACCGGGTCGCGCGGCGTCCACGGCTGATGATTGAGTTCGCCGCGTTCAACGCGGCTTTTCGACGCGCCGAACAGCGCCTTGCACAGCTCGGTTTTCCCGGCTCCTGCCAGCCCGGCGATGCCGAGAATTTCACCTTTACGCAGGTGCAAACTGATATTTTTCAGCAGCCGTTCATCGTGCAGCCCTTCCACGCGCAGCAGCGTTTCATCAGCATGCGGCGGGCGTTTTGGCGGATAGATATCGTTTAACTCATGACCCAGCATCTTCTCGACGATGGCGTCAGCGCTCAGTTCCGCCATCGGCCCGGACTCAATCAACTTGCCATCGCGCAGTACGGTTAAGGTGTCGCAAATGGCCTTTAGCTCATGAATGCGATGGGAGATAAACACCACGCCGATCCCCTGTTGTTGCAGGCGTTTCACCACAGCAAACAGCCGTTCGCTTTCATGCTGATCGAGCGGCGCGGTGGGTTCATCAAGGATCAGAAAACGACAGTGGTGCGAGAGCGCGCGGGCCAGCAGGATCTGCTGCTTTTCGGCGAGCGTGCAACCATCGATGACCCGGCGCACGTCCAGATGAACATCGAGCTGGGCCAGCGCGTCACGCGCCTGCTGGCGAATAGCGCGCCAGCGGTAGCGGTGTCCCGGCTGCGCCAGCTGATCGAGCATAATATTTTCCGCAATACTCAACCCCGGGATCAGCGCAACATCCACCTCCTGCTGCACCAGATGAATGCCCAGCCGTTTGGCATCCAGCGGTTCGCGTATCGGCACCGGCTGGTTATTAATTGCAATTTCCCCTTCGTAATGGTCGTGCGTGCCGCAGAGCACCGCCATCAGCGTGGATTTCCCCGCACCGTTCGCCCCCGTCAGCGCGTGCACGGAACCGCCCGTCAGGGTGAAATCAACGCGGGAGAGCGCCTGAAAGCCGGAAAAGGCCAGGCTGATACCGCGCATGTCGAGGCGACTGGAGAGCATCCGCTGTAAATCCTTTCTGATAATCATTTGATTTACGAAATTTTTCACAGCTCTCCCTGACTGACAACGACATAAAAAGCATAAGATAAAGCAAAATATTATTAGCCATCCAGATGTCTATAAATGACATCGGGTTAGCTCATCACAAAGGGATCGCATCATGAGTAAGAATACTGACCGCTACGCGGCAGCGGGTTTCGAGGGTGGACTAAAACCCATCAAGGAAAGCGGGCATTTATCAGCCCCAATAAATCAGCTCTTTTTTATCTTTTAGATTTAGTTTAAGTCGATATATATCAATTCCAGTTTATCAACCTGCATTTATGTGTTTCATATTTATGACACGCCATGTTTATTAAAAATAAAAATTCATTTGAAGTGCTTTCATATAAATGATGATTAGTAGAGAATGTAACACCTCAGATAAAACCGCCATTTACTATTATTTACCTGATGCACAATGGGTGAAATTTGCATTTCATATAAATAGCGTCATGGAGTTTTCATGAAAAACAACACAGCTGTCACGCAAAAAGAATATTTGCTTAACAATAAAACAACGTTATTATCAACCACAGATAAAGACAGTCATATTACCTATGCTAACTCTGCATTTATCGACGCCAGCGGATTTAATGAAACGCAGTTAATGGGTAAACCACATAATATTATTCGCCACCCGGACATGCCCTCTGCCGCTTTCGCTGACATGTGGCACACGATACTGCAAGGCGATAGCTGGACCGGGCTGGTCAAAAACCGGCGACAAAACGGCGATCATTACTGGGTACGCGCAAATGTTACCCCTGTCTGGCAAAATGAAAAATTAACGGGGTATATTTCAGTACGCACCGTGCCTTCCCGGGATGAAGTTTCGCACAGCGAACAGCTTTATCAGAAAATAAATAATAATGGAATTAAAGGGTTTCGACTTTTTAAAGGCATAATTATCCGTCGCGGAGCGCTGTCCTGGCTTTCGATGTTTAAATGGCTGTCGGTTAGCCAACGCGTCAATTATGCTTTAGCCATCACCAGTCTGGCAGCCCTGTTATTTATTTTCTTACCTGTTCCTCCTGCTATTCAGGGGGGCAGCATCATCGTATTATTTTTGCTCCTGGCTATTTACCTTAAGGTTCAAATTTGTCAGCCGGTTAATACGCTGCTGGTGCAGATGCAAAAAGTGGTTTCGGGCCGTAAACCTGATAATTGCCATTTGCAGCGCGTAGACGAAATAGGGATGCTCATGCGACTGGTGAATCAATCGGGGCTTAATCTACGCTCCCTGGTTGATGATGTCAGCACGCAAATATCCGGTATTCAGGCTATCAGCCAGCGCGTGTCTCAGGAAGGCACGGCATTGCAGAGCCGTTCAGAAGAGACATCTGCCGACCTGCAACAAACCGCCGCAGCCATTGAAGAGATCGGTAGCGCTGTACAACAAACCGCGGATACCGCAGCCCAGACAATGACGATGGCCGACAGTACCAGCGCCAATGCGACTGAAGGCGGCCATATCATGAAGCAAACCATCACCATGATGCAGGCTATCTCGCGCGATAACAGTCAAATCGTGGACATTATCGGCGTCATTGACAGTATTGCTTTTCAGACCAACATCCTGGCGCTGAATGCAGCGGTCGAAGCGGCCCGCGCCGGTGAATCCGGGCGCGGATTTGCGGTCGTTGCCGCAGAGGTGCGTAACCTCGCCCAGCATTCTGCGTCTGCGGCAAAAGAGATCAAGCAGCTTATCGAGAAAAACGTCACCAACGTCAATACGGGAGTGCAAATGGTCGAGCAGACGGAAACACACCTTACCGGGATGATCGATGACGTGTTGCAGATGTCTACCATGATCAAAGAGATAAGCCTGGCGACGCGGGAACAAACTTTAGCGCTCGAACAGATCAACAATTCAATTTCACGAATTGGTTCCATGACGGACAATAATGCGGAAATGGTGGAACAGGTAACGGATGCCGCGGGGGATTTAACGGGACGCGCGTCACGGCTGCAACAGGCCGTACAGGTCTTTGGCGCCTCACGATAGCAGCGAAAAGTAAAAAGCCCTCAGCATACGCCAGGGGCTTTTTTATTTACCGCGTTCTCAACGCGCAGGGTAATCGCGGTTAATCCACGCGTGATCGTCTTCCCAGGTGAAAATCCATTTGCGCACCGGGCCTGCCATCACATTCAGGTAATAACTGTCATACCCGGCCATTGTCGCCACCGGGTGATAGCCTTTCGGCACCATCACGACGTCACGGTTGTAGACCGCCATACACTCATCGAGCGAGCGATCGTCGGTGTATACCCGCTGCATACAAAATCCCTGTTCCGGGTTGAGGCGATGGTAATACGTCTCCTCAAGAAGGGTCTCGTAAGGCGGATTATCAGTGTCGTGCTTGTGGCTCGGGTACGAACTGGTACAGCCTTCGTGAGTCCACACTTCCACCACCAGCAGACTATCGGCGGGTTTATCTTCCGGCAGAATGTTGTGTACATAACGCTGGTTATGCCCCTTGCCCCTTGCCTCGCCGTCGATATCCTGCGGTGCAATCAGGCGGGTAGGATACGTTCCCTTGCCCGGCGCGGCGCATACCGCCAGCTCCAGCTTTGTTAACGCCTGTACCTGTACCGTTTCTCCGGGCGTAACGTATACCGCCCACGGCTTAATACGCTCGAACGGGCTCATCCGCTCGCCAATCTCTGAAAACTGCGCGGTTGGCGTGGTGACAGACGCCCTCCCCGCCACCAGCACCAGACAGCGCTCTTCAGCAACGGCGGGAAGATGCAACTGCTGCCCTTCTTCAAGCTCAAACGCGTCAAAACCGACGTAGCCCCAGCCTGCCCGCTCCGGGGTGACGGACTGGGTACGTCCCTGCGCGTCAGGCTGTTGCCAGCGTGACAGTAAACGTGACATAGCGCCTCCTCAGATAAGACCGGCATCCCGCGCCAGGCGGCTCAGGTTGTTATATCCCAGCCGCGCGTAAGTCAACGGATGGGCAATCGCCGGGTCCTGCTCCGCCTCCACCACCAGCCAGCCGTGATAATCGTGCTCTTTCAGCAGTCGCATAATCGGCAGGTAATCCACGCAGCCGTCGCCCGGTACGGTAAAGACGCCGCTGAGCACCGCATCCAGAAAGCTGGTTTTACGGTTTTTCACATCCGCCAGCACGTCGGCGCGCACGTCTTTACAGTGCACATGATTAATACGGCTCGCCCAGCGTTGCGCCACCGCCAGCGGGTCGGCGCCAGCAAACGTTAAATGACCGGTATCCAGCAGCAATCCAACCTCATCGCCGGTATGGGTCATCAGATTGTCCACATCTTCTGCGGACTCAATCACCGTCCCCATATGGTGATGATAAGCAATCTGCACCCCCTGCTGCTGTGTATAGCGGGCGAACGCGGTGAGCTTCTCGCCATACTCCGCCCAGCGCGCCTGCGGGAATCGCGGACGCAGGTGAACCGGCGTCTGCTGTTCGCCGTGAATGCAATGGCTCACCTCAGCGAAAACCATCACTTTCGCCCCCAGCTCGCGCAATAACGTCAAATGCGCCTGCGCCGCCGCAATCTCTTCTTCTACGCTCCGCTCCAGCAGGCGACCGGAATACCACCCGGACACCAGCTTCAGATCGTGGCGTTGCAGGATTGGCCCCAGCAGGCGCGCCTCGCGTGGGAATTTATTACCGAGTTCAAAGCCCGCAAAACCAGCCTCTTTACCTTCGCTCAGACAGGTATCCAGCGGCGTTTCCGCGCCAAGAGAGGGCAAATCATCATTGGTCCATGTCAGCGGATTAATGCCTAATTGCACAGCCATAATGTTCTCCTAAAGTTATGCCTGCCCGCGCTCGCGCCACCAGGCGATCAGTTGCAGATAGTTATCCCGAATGCGCGTCACCAGTTGCGCATCGTCAATGTCATGTTTCAGCCATGCGCGGGAAGCCTCGCCAAACAGCGTGCGCCCCACCGCAAACCCTTTCACCAGCTCATGTCCGGCAGCGGCTCTGAACCCTGCGCGTAACTGTTCGGCTGGCGCATCCAGCCCAAGAATCACCACGCCACGGCAGTGCGGGTCGCGGCGTTCGATAATGTCACTCAGCGCCGTCCAGCCGTCAGAGGAGAGCGGCGGCAGTTTCCACCAGTCGGGGTAAATGCCCAGGTTGTAGAAGCGGGAGATAGCCCGCAGGTAAAGCTCATCGCTGCGCGGCATACCCACAGGTAAAATCACTTCCAGCAGCAGCTCATGCCCCGACTGACAGCAGGCGTGATACACCTCGGCGATTTTCTGCTCCTGCTCCAGGCGCAGACCGTGGGCATCTTCCGGGTGGAAAAAGACCAGGCACTTCACCACATGTTCCTGCGGCCAACTGATAAGCTGAGTGCCAATGTTGCCGTGCTCCATCTCCAGCGGCCGTGAACCGGGAAGCTCAATCGGGCGGCCAATCCACCACCCTTCGCCGGTTATCGCATTCAGCGCGTCCTGGCCAAACGTTCCGTCGCACAGCAGACCGGCTTTTCCTTCCAGCCCCGCGCTGTTCGCCGCATCGCGGCTGGCCTGTAAGATCAGCGTTTTCAGCGCCGGAATGCGCTTCAGGGAGGCGCCGCACTGTAGCGCCATCTCTTCAAGCTGACTGCGGTGATCAAACGCCATCACGCACAGTTCCGGCCAGTTACGCCGACGCGTCGTGACGCGATGCAGATGATTAAGCCGTGGATCAAGATCCGGGCGCGGCACCTGATGCTCGCGGGAGAGGTAGTCATCCAGCTCCACCTTACTCGGCATCGCGGGCGCGCAACCGTGGCGCGAGACCACCAGCGCGCCGCAGGCGTTGGCGTAGCGGCAGGCCTGCTCCCAGCCTTCATCATTGAGATAACCGCGCAGCAGCCCCGACATAAACGCATCGCCCGCGCCGAGCACATTGAGCACCTCGACGCGCACGCCGGTCACCGTCAGCCCGTCATCCAGCGATGGCGGAATCGAGTCGGTATACACCGAGCAGCCCAGCGCGCCGCGTTTACAAACCAGCGTCGCCGCGCTTACCTCACGCACCTGCGCCAGCGCCTGCACGGTATCGGTAGCGCCGCCCGCAATATGAAACTCCTCCTCGGTGCCGACGATCACATCAAACAGGTGCAACACCGCCTGCAACTGGCGAGTGACCTGCTCTGCGGCAATAAAGCGCGTTTCGCCGTCGCCCAGCGAGGTCAGCCCCCACAGCACCGGACGATAGTCGATATCCAGTACCGTGCGCACGCCGTGACGGCGGGCACAGGTCAGCGCGGTCAGCACCGCGTCGCGGGTTTGCGGATGAGAAAGATGGGTCCCGGTGATGGCGAGGCAGCGGGATGAAGCGATGTACTGCTCGTCAACATCGCTGGCGGTAATCGCCATATCCGCGCAGTTATCGCGATAAAAAATCAGTGGAAAGGTGTCCCGGTCTTTAATGCCGAGTAGCACCAGCGCCGTCAGGCGTTCTTTATCCGTTATCAGATGGCTGGTATC
Organism: Citrobacter sp. CK188; assembly: GCF_030333525.1. Taxonomy (NCBI): domain Bacteria; kingdom Pseudomonadati; phylum Pseudomonadota; class Gammaproteobacteria; order Enterobacterales; family Enterobacteriaceae; genus Citrobacter; species Citrobacter sp. CK188. Next base: position 50,812 of record NZ_JAOWFU010000028.1, on the reverse strand, counting down.
GCAGCCAACATGGTTAAGCTCTTCGCGCAAAAAGCGCCCCATATGTTCGTCGCCCACTCTTGCCAGCATTGACGAACGCAGCCCCTGGCGCGCGGCGCCGTAGGCGACATTCCCGGAGGAACCGCCGAGGTATTTGGCAAAACTTGAGACATCCTCCAGCCGTGCGCCAATCTGCTGGCTGTAGAGGTCAACCGCCACGCGGCCCATGCATATCACATCAAACTGCTTTTCCACGTTGATACCTCGTCAGACAATATCGTTCACATTCAGCCAGCGGCCTTCCTGATGCGAGAGCGCGATGGCGTCCAGCACGCGCGACACTTTCCAGCCCTCTTCAAAATCCGGCCACATCGGCGCATCGGCGGCAACGCCGTTCACCAGGTCGCGGATTTCCACCGTTTTCTGATCGTTAAAGCCGATGCCGTGCCCCGCCCCCATGCAAAACGCGGCATAGTCCGGGTGCGCGGGCCCCACCAGTAGGGTGCGAAATCCCTGGCGGTTAACCGGATCGTCATGCAGATAGAGCTTCAGCTCGGCCATTCGCTCCTGGGTAAAACTGATGGCGCCTTTGGTGCCGGTAATCACGTATGACAGCCCCATTTTGCGCCCGCAGGCCACGCGGGAGGTTTCGATCACCCCCTGCGCGCCGCTGGCGAATCGCACCATCGCATGCGCCTGATCTTCGTTTTCCACGACCACCTTCTGCGCCGATCCCGCGCTGGCCGGGCGCTCCGGCACCACAATTTTCAGGTCGCCGCAGACCTCGCGAATATCGCCGACCAGGTAGTGCGCCATATTGACGATATGCGCCGCCAGATCGCCCAGCGCCCCTAACCCCGCCGTCTCCTTAAAGCAGTGCCAGTGAATGGGGGAAAGCGGGTCGGCCATATAGTCCTCGTTGTGGGTGCCGTAGAAGTGGATCACATCGCCTATCTCCCCTCGCGCGATGATCTCTTTCGCCAGCGCCGCCGTCGGGTTCTTCATATAGTTAAAGCCCACCAGCGTTTTCACCCCGGCCTGTTTTGCGGCCTCAACCATTTCGCGGGCATCGTGAGCGTTCAGCGCCAGCGGCTTTTCCGAATAGACGTGCTTACCGTGGCGAATGGCCGCCAGCGCCATCTCTTTATGCAGATGGTTGGGCGAACAGATATCCACCACATCGATATTCGGGTCTGCCACCAGTTCGCGCCAGTCGCCGGTCGAACGGCGAAACCCGAATGCCTGCGCCCGTTCCGCCGCCAGCTCCGGCGTCACCTCCGCCACCATTTCGCGCACCAGCTGGCCTTGCAGGTTGAACACCGTCGGCGCCTGGGCATAGGCAATGGCGTGCGCCTTGCCGATGTATCCCGTCCCAATCAATCCAATTCGCACTTGTTTCATTATTTATCCCTCACAGCGCGCCACGACGGCTCTTGGCATAGGTATCAAACGCCACCGCCAGCACAATAATCAGCCCGGTAATAATTTGTTGGTAGTAGGCGGAGACGTTCATCAGCACCAGACCGTTTATCAGAATGCCCATAATGATCGAGCCGATAACGGTGCCGCCGATGCGACCATAGCCGCCCATCAGCGATGTCCCGCCAATGACCACCGAGGCGATAACGCGCAGCTCAAAGGAGATCCCGGCCACCGCCTCCGCGCTGCCCAGACGGGCGCTCAGCACAAACCCCGCCAGCCCGGCCAGACAGCCAATCACGACATACACGCTGACCAGCACACGTTTGACGTTGACCCCGGCAAGACGCGCCGCCTCCGGGTTGCCGCCAATGGCGTAGACGAAACGGCCCCAGCGCGTTTTGTGCAACGCCAGATAACCGCCGATCGCCACCAGCGCAAAAATCCAGATCGGGATGGAAATACCGAGCAGTTCGCCACGCCCCCACCAGCGGTAGCCCTGGTCAAAACCGGCAATGGGCGCGCCGTCGTTAATCACCAGCGTCAGGCCGCGCCAGATGGTCATCCCGCCAAGGGTGACAATGAACGGCGGCAAGCGCAGGCGGGTCACGCCCAGGCCATGCAGGAAGCCAATCGCCGTCCCCATCGCCAGGCAGATGCCGAGGCCAATCAGCCAGCTCATCCCGCCCCAGGCGCTCGGGTCTACCGTGGTGAAGTTGTCGCCTTTAATCACGTATGCTGCCGTCATGGCGCATACCGCCAGAATGGAGCCGACAGACAGATCGATTCCGGCAGTCAGGATGACGAACGTCATTCCCACGGCCATGATCCCGTAGATCGACACCTCGGTCAGGATGTTGAAAATATTGCGTTCTGACAGGAAGTTACTGTTCTGCGTCTGGAAAAAAATCAGCAGCAGGAACATAAAAATCAGTACCCCAAAGCGCTCGAAAAAAGCGATCGGATCGATACGTCCGTTACGTTTGGCAGGGGGTTGCGTTTTGGTCACTATCTGCGTCATGTGAAACTCCGTTATGCCGCGTTCAGGGCGTTATGGTTGATGGCCATCATCATCATGAGCCGCTCTTCGGTGGCGTCATCGCCGTGGATTTCACCGGTTACCCGGCCTTCGCTTAAGGTGATGATCCGGTCGGAAACCGCCATCACTTCGGGCAGATCGGAAGAGATCACAATCACCGCCACGCCCTGTTTCGCCATATCAAACAGCACCTGGTGCACCTCGGATTTGGTGCCCACATCGATGCCGCGCGTCGGTTCATCAACAATCAGCACCCGTGGATTGAGCGCCATACAGCGCGCGAGGATCACTTTCTGCTGATTGCCGCCGGAGAGCTTGCGCACCTCCTGTTCGCTGTTGACCATCTTGATTTGCAGCGCCTGGCGGTAAGATTCGATCAGGTCATCTTCTTTGCGGGTGTTGACGAAAAAGCGCCAGCGCAGCAGTGAAGAGAGACTGGAGAGCGACAGGTTGTCGCGAATAGACAGTCCCAGCACCGCCCCCTCTTTTTTGCGATCTTCCGGCACCAGCGCCACGCCCTGATCCAGCGCGTACATCGGGTCACGGGGGTGATACGCCGCGCCGTCCAACTCGAACGTCCCGGAAGTAAAGCCGTCAGCGCCAAAAAGACAGCGCGCCACTTCGGTACGCCCGGCGCCGACCAGCCCCGCAATCCCCAGCACCTCCCCGGCGTGAACGTGAAAGCTGATGTCGTGCAGCGCAATGCCGTGCGGGTCCAGCGGCGGCTTTTCGCGACACAGCCCCTTCACCGCAAGGCGAATCGGTTTGTCTTCATGATGGGTTTCACTGGGGGGGCGGCGATTAAAAGCCACGTCTCGTCCCACCATCAGGCGGATCAGCTGTTCCACGTTGGTTTCCGCGACCGCGCCGCTGCCGGTAAAGCGGCCATCCTGAAACACGGTAAAACGATCGCAGAGCTGGAAAACTTCATGCAGGCGATGGGTGACGTAAATAATGCTCACGCCCCGACCTTTAAGTTCCCGCACGACGCGATGCAGGCTTTCCACTTCGCTGTCGCTCAGCGCGGCGGAAGGTTCATCCATAATGATGAGCTTCGCGTTCAGGGTCAGCGCGCGGGCGATCTCCACCATTTGCTGCTGCGCCACGCTCAGGCGGGCAACCGGCGTGGTCGGCGCGACATTCAGTTGCAGATAGTCCAGCACCACCTGCGCCTCCTGGTTCACGGCCTTCGCATCGACAATCACATTACGTTTACGCGGCTCGCGCCCGAGAAACATATTTTCCGCAACGGTCATGTTGGGCAGCAGATTAAATTCCTGATAGATGGTAATGATGCCTTTGTTTTGCCGCTCAACCGGCGAGTCCTCCACCGGCAGCGTTTCGCCATTGAACCAGATGTCCCCACGGGTCTGCGGCTGCGCCCCTGCCAGCGCTTTCAGCAGCGTGGACTTCCCCGCGCCGTTCTCGCCAAGCAGCGCGTGAATCTCCCCCGTCCCGACGGTCAGTTGTACGTTGCTCAACGCCCAGACGCCGGAAAAGCTCTTTGCCAGATCGGTAACGTTCAGTAAGGGTTGCAACATCGGTCTGCTCCTCCTTTAATGCGAGCCGCCGCAGCGACGGCGGCTCCGGGCAAATCAGTTACCGGCTTCGCCGATACGCTCGGCCTGTTGCAGGTTCTCTTTGGTGATTAACGTCGGCGGATAATCCGCACCGGTGATGGCTTTCTTCTCACGCACGTTCGCAACCAGCTGGCTCATCGCCGTCTGTACCGCGAAGCCCGGACGCTGATCCGCCGTCGCCGCCATCCAGCCGTCGCGTACCCGCGCCAGCGCTTCCGGCACCGCGTCAAATCCCGTCACCAGAATTTCGCCCGGTTTCACCCCCTGCCCCTGCAACGCTTCAATCGCGCCCAGCGCCATATCATCGTTGGCGGAGAGGATGACCTGCGGACGTTTTTTCAACGACGGCAGCACGCTTTCAACAATGCGCATTCCTTCCGAACGCATCCAGTTACCGGTCTGGTCAGCAACAATGCGGTACGTATCGCCCCCCGCCTTCAGGCTGTCGCGAATGCCTTTGGTGCGTTCAATATTGGAAGAAGACCCCGGCTGGCCGGTCAGCAGCACAATGTCCGCGCCGTCAGGAAATTTGCTTTTGACAAAGTCGCCAATGGCCTGGCCGCCCTTGTAGTTGTTCGCGCCAAAATGCGGAACCTGCTTCTGGCTATCGACGGAGCGATCGAGCGTCACCACCGGCAGATTAGCGTCCTGAATCTCGTCCACCGCGCTGGAAACTGCGTTGACATCATTCGGGGAGACGATGAATCCCTGGGCGCCACGGGTGATGGCGTTTTCCAGATCGGCAACCTGCTTCGGCGAACTTCCCTGCCCGTCCAGAACCTGTAGGCTGACGCCCATCTCTTTCGCGGCTTTCACCGCCGTGCGCTGCATGTGAACTTCAAACGGCATTGCCAGGTTCGGCGTGCTGAAAACAATTTGTTCGTTCTCGGCCATTGCCGCCCCGGCTGTCATGGCGATGAAGGCGGCTAAAATCAGCTTTTTCATTGTTATGTCTCTCTGTGTAGGGTGTGTTGTTATGGAAAATCAGAGGAGAACTTCACGCTGGCTGTGCAATGACTCCAGCGCTTTATCAGCCAGATACAGCGCACGCTCACCGTCATCACCGCTGCACTCCGGCACTGCCTCGCCGCGCAAGATGGCGACAAAGTGCTCCCACTCGGCGGCATAGGCAGCCTGATAACGTTGCAGGAAGAAATGCTCAGGCAGCGCGCTGGTGCAGCCGTTCTGGCCAAAGTGCTGCACCTGGTTTTCGAGGATATTGCCCGCCGTAAGCAGACCTTCGGAACCGTGCAGTTCCAGACGCTGGTCATAGCCATAAGACGAGCGACGGCTGTTAACGATGGTCGCCAGCGCGCCGGAGGCATACTTGAGCACGATAAACGCGGTGTCGATATCGCCTGCCGCGCCAATTGCCGGATCGACCAGATTGCTTCCCTGGGCGTAGACCGAAACAGGCTCTTCCCCCATGATGAAACGCGCCATATCGAAATCGTGGATGGTCATATCGCGGAACATCCCGCCGGAGACGCGCACATATTCCGCAGGCGGCGGAGAAGGATCGCGGGAGATAATCAGCAATGATTCCGGCTTGCCGATGCGCCCGCTCTGCGCCTCGGTTTTAACGCGGCGGAACTGTGGGTCGAAACGACGGTTAAAACCGATAAACAGCGGCACGTCGAACTCTTTGACCACTTTCAGGCAGTCGCGCACGCGGGCAAGATCAAGATGTACGGGCTTTTCACAGAAAATGGCTTTGCCGTGGCGGGCGGCCAGTTCAATCAAATCGGCGTGGGTATCCGTGGCGGAGGCAATCAGCACGGCATGAACATCAGGATCGGTCATCGCCTCATCAAGACTTTGCTGACGGGCCTGATATTGCGTAGCCAGGCGGGAGGCAAAGGTCTCGTTCGGATCAACGACAGACCACAGGGTAGTCTCTTTGTGGGTTGCGATGTTAGCGGCATGTACCTGACCAATTCGGCCAGCTCCCAGTAAAGCAATGTTAAACATAACGGCTCCCGGTGTTGGTGAATGCGGTGAACTAACGACCCCTTAAATAAAACATTTATTTCATTTTTATAAATAGTGAAAATTATGTTTTTGCGCGCAAGTTAACATTCTTGTGATGATTGAGGTGAATTTTGTTATCAATCTCACAACACAACGATGGAGAAGATGCAGAAATTGGCCCCCTTTCATTCAGAAAGAGGGCGAGGAGTGAAGAAACAGGAAAAATGAAATGAAAATTTCGTTGTCGCAGGTTGCCGGATGGCGGCGCGAACGCCTTATCCGGCCTACGGGTTAGCGCCATCCGGCATTACTCACTCAATACTGACGCGCCTTTTTCACCTGCCCGAACGTCTGCTCGGCGGCTTTTCGCACCGACGGTGAATCGGCCACCTGCGCATCGCCGGTGCGCCACCATGAGGCGTAATCGTGAGTCATCGTTTTTGGCAGCACTTTAATATCCAGCAGCGTCGGCCCCGGATGCGCGCGCGCCGCCTCCAGCGCCGTCAGCAGGCTCTGCTCATCATGTACCCGCCACGCCCGGCAGCCGTAGCTTTGCGCATTTTGGGCGAAATCAACCGCCACCAGCGGGCCGTCCAGCTGGCCGGATTGTGGTTGACGGGCGCGATTCTCGGTGCCAAAACTGCCCATCCCATGCCCCATTTGCAGGTTATTGATGCAGCCAAACCCGCCGTTATCAAACAGCAGGATGGTGATTTTTATCCCCTCCTGCACCGCCGTTTGCAGCTCAGAATGCAGCATCATGTACGAACCGTCGCCCACCATCGCATAGACCGGCTGCTGCGGCTTCGCGAGTTTCGCCCCAAGCGCGGCCGCAATTTCATACCCCATACAGGAATAGCCGTACTCCAGGTGGTAGCTGTCGGGCGTTTTCACCTGCCAGAGACGCTGCAAATCGCCCGGCAGCGATCCCGCCGCGCCGACCACAATGGCGTCATCCTCAATGTGCTGGTTGATAATCCCCAGAACGCGAGTCTGAGTCAGCCGCGTGTTCAGCGCTTCACTGTATTCCGCCAGCTGCGCATCAAGGTGCCCGGCAATTTCCGGCGCGTCATCCGGGCGCCACTGGCGAGACCACAGCCGGCGGCACTCCTCGTCCCAGGCCGATTTCACCTGCGCCACCTCGTCTCCCCAGCCGCTGCGATAATCCTGAAGCCCTTCCGTCAGCGCCGTCAGACCGGCGCGGGCATCGGCCACCAGCGCCGTGGCGTCCAGTTTGAGGGCGTCGAACTCGGCGACATTCAGCAGGAGAAATTCTACGTCCGGGTGTGCAAACAGCGCTTTCGAACCGGTGGTGAAATCGGTCAGACGCGTGCCGACGCCGATAACCAGATCGGCCTGTGGCGCAAGCTGGTTTGCCGCCAGCCCGCCGGTAACGCCAATACCGCCCAGATTCAGCGGATGGTCGCTGACCAGCGCGCCTTTCCCGGCCTGCGTTTCCGCAAACGGCAGGTGCAGGTTTTCCACAAACTGACGAAACGCGTCGTGCGCGCCGGAATAACGCACCCCGCCGCCGCAAACCACCAGCGGGCGGCGTTTACGGGCAATCAGCGCCCGCGCCTGCGCCAGCCGGTGTGGGTCCGGCGGTCGTCTTTCAATATGGTGAACGCGACGGGCAAAGAAACTCTGCGGGTAATCCCAGGCTTCGCCCTGCACATCCTGCGGTAAACAGATCGTCACCGCGCCGGTATCAGCCGGATCGGTCAGGGTGCGCATGGCGTTAAGCATCGCGCTCATCAACTGTTCCGGGCGGTTGATACGATCCCAGTAGCGCGAAACCGGGCGAAAGCAGTCGTTGGTGCTGATACTGAGATCGTGGTACTGCTCAATTTGCTGTAATACCGGGTCCGGCTGGCGGCTGGCGTAGATATCGCCCGGCAACAGCAGCAGCGGAATACGGTTCGCTGTCGCCGTGGCCGCCGCCGTCACCATATTAGCCGCGCCGGGCCCTACCGAAGAGGTGACGGCGTAAATGCGCTGGCGACGGTGCTGTTTCGCGAACCCTGTCGCCATGTGCGCCATTCCCTGTTCATTACAGCCCTGATGCACCCGCAAGTGCCCGGCGTCCTGCTCCAGCGCCTGCCCGATGCCGAGTACGTTGCCGTGGCCGAAGATGGTCGCCACGCCTTCGATGAACGGCATCTCCTGCCCGTCTACATCGACGTACTGTTGGTTGAGAAACTTGACCAGCGCCTGCGCCATGGTCATACGTACGGTTGTCATAAGTCCCTCCGTCAGCCCAGCGTTGGCATGGAGAACGCGGCGCCGCTATCCTGCTGCATCTCCGGCCAGCGGGCGGTAACGGTTTTCATGCGGGTATAAAAACGCACGCCGTCATTACCATGAACGTTAAGCGGACCAAAAATAGACCGTTTCCAGCCGCCGAAGCTGTGGAACGCCATCGGCACCGGAATCGGCACGTTAACGCCGACCATCCCGGCCTGCACCTCTTCACAGAAACGACGCGCGCAGCCGCCGTCGCGGGTAAAGATCGCCGTCCCGTTGCCATATTCATGGCGATTAATCAGATCCACCGCGCTGGCGTAATCCTTCACCCGCACCACGGAGAGTACCGGGCCAAAGATCTCTTCTTTGTAAATCGTCATCTCAGGCGTGACGTTATCAAACAAGGTCGGCCCGACGAAAAAGCCCTGCTCGTGGCGCTTCACGCTAAAGCCGCGACCATCCACCCGCAGCCGCGCGCCCTGCGCCTCGCCGCTGTCGATATAGCCCAGCACTTTACTGCGATGTGCGGCGGAGATCAGCGGGCCCATCTCATTTTCCGGCGTTTGATCAAGCCCCGGCCCAACGCGTAACGCGGCGATCTGCGTTTCCAGCCGCGCGCAAAGTTCGTCCGCCGTGTTATCCCCCACCGCCAGCACCACGGAGAGCGCCATACAGCGCTCGCCCGCCGCACCATACGCCGCGCCCATAATCGCATTGGTCGCCATATTCATGTCTGCGTCCGGCATCAGAATGCAGTGGTTTTTCGCCCCGCCCAACGCCTGACAGCGTTTGCCGTGCGCCGACGCCGTCTGATAAATATATTCTGCAATCGGCGTCGAGCCGACAAAACTGACGGCCTGAACACGCGGATCGGTCAGCAGAACATCCACCGCTTCTTTATCGCCCTGCACGACGTTAAAAACGCCATCCGGCAGACCGGCCTCTTTCAGCAGTTTTGCCAGCGCAAGCGGCAGCGAGGGATCTTTTTCCGACGGCTTAAGCACAAAGGTATTGCCGGTAGCCAGCGCGATGGGGAACATCCACATCGGCACCATCGCCGGGAAGTTGAACGGGGTGATCCCGGCGCACACGCCCAGAGGCTGCATCAGTGAATGGCTGTCAACGCCGGTGCCGACATTCGCCGAATGTTCGCCTTTTTGCAGGTGTGGAATGCCGCAGGCAAACTCGACCACTTCCAGACCGCGCGTCAGTTCGCCCACCGCATCAGAATACACTTTGCCATGTTCTTCACTGACCAGCCGGGCGAGCGAATCCATGTTCTGCTCCAGCAGCGCTTTAAAACGAAACAGCACTCGCGCGCGTTTCAGCGGCGACTGCCTTGACCAGGCGGCAAACGCCTGCTGCGCAGCGGCAATGGCTCGCTCCGTTTCCTGCGCCGTGCTCATCACCACCTGACGAATTTGCTCGCCCGTGGCGGGGTTGAAGATCGCCTGAATGCGCTGGCCTGAGCCTGTAACACATTCGCCGTGAATAAAATTCGCTACCGTCTCCATCCTGAACCTCTCGCTGTTAATACGTGACTGTTACCCGAACACTGTATATGAAACAAACGTTCTATTTTAAGTTGAAATAAAATAAATATTGATTATTGTGATCAGGAATGGATTTTTATGTTAACAGGCTGCATCGCCGGGCCGGATGTATCACTAACATTTAAAATGTACGGTTTTGCGTTTAGAATCAGAAAACTAAGTATGGGGGATAACATGACGACAGCATCCAGTCTGAGCGAGCTACAGCAGCAAATTCGCGACCGTTACGATAGTCTCAGTAAACGATTGCAGCAGGTGTCCCGCTATGTGCTGGATAACACTAACAGCGTAGCGTTCGATACCGTCGCCGTCATCGCCGAGCGGGCGGACGTGCCGCCATCGACGCTTATCCGTTTCGCCAACGCGTTTGACTTCACCGGTTTCAACGAAATGAAACAACTGTTTCGTATGAACCTGGTGGAAGAAACGGCCAGCTACAGCGATCGCGCGCGGCTGTTCAGAGAGATGGAGAGCGAATCCGTACCGGAAACGCCGTTAGACATTCTGCAAGAATTTGCCCGTTCGAATGCTCAGGCGCTGCAACAGCTGGCGTCGCGTACCGATCCCGACATGCTGCAACGCGCCGTTCAATTACTGGCGGAGGCCGACACGATTTATATCGCTGGCCTGCGGCGCTCTTTTAGCGTGGCCGCCTATCTGACTTACGCGCTCAGCCACCTTGAATGCCGCCCAATACTGCTTGATGGCATGGGGGGTATGCTGCGAGAGCAAATCAGCCGAATCAAGAGTCGCGATATCGTTATCTCCATCAGCTTTTCCCCTTACGCAGAAGAGACGGTCATGGTCAGCGAAACCGCAGCCAGCGTCGGCGCAAAGCAAATTGTCATTACCGACAGTCAGATAAGCCCACTGGCGACCTTCAGCGATCTCTGCTTTGTGGTCAAAGAGGCGCAGGTAGACGCTTTTCGCTCACAGTCCGCAACGCTTTGTCTGGTGCAGTCATTGGTTGTCGCTCTGGCTTACAGGCAGGGAAACAGTCATAAATAATCGTTAAGGCGTGGACGAAGATAATATTGCTTAAAATAGCGTTATTTTTTGATCATGCGTTAATTCAAAATGCCCCTTTACAGGGGCACAAACGCAACGTTTTTTCGTGTGTAGTATTACTCTTTATTTATCTTTTCGCTGGCGCGAAAACTTTTTCATGTAAATCCAGATATAACTCATCAATCTGCGTAAACGGATTGATACAATCGTTCTTCTCAAGCCATGCTCTGAGCCTGACGCTTTCCTCACACGCCTTAAGACCATTTTTCTTTATTAGGCTATAGAGTCCATTATACTTTTCGCTATAATCTTTCAAATGCGTATTTTTAAGGTATTCCTTGCAGTTCTGTGCCGCGCTTTTATTTGCTTTAACAAATGGCCGTCTTAACACTTCATAATGGAGTAAAAACCAGACCTCGATGCAGGGATCAGAACGCAGGATCTTCGCCTGAGGATACCGGTCGCCACCAAGGGACTTTTTACGCCGTGAAAAAGTATGTTCTTTTAACATACTGGATGCCAGGTCAATATCTTTCCCAAACTCATCCGTATCAATTAGGCAATAAATCAGCTCAAATTCAAGATCCTGCTCATAAAGATCAATAGCGGTACGTACAACGCTACTTGGGTTTGAATGGCGCCCAGGTTCAATATAAACGTCTGTATTCGCTATTTTAAGGTCTTTAACCATATCCTTAAAATAGGTTGGTTCGGTCTCCGTACCTTCGCAAACGATCAGGGTTTTCTTACGCTCAGATTTAACTTTACCGCTGCCTCGTTTTTTCAATGCAGAAGGAGAAATTAACTCTTTCATTTTCCTGGCCATCATTCACCCCAAAAAAGGAACGCCACCAAATTTACCCAAATCCCAGCCTTTTATAATAGAGTCCTCAAACCTGGGGGCAAAATCGCTCAGTGGATAAAGCACGGTTTCAAGCTCGCTATTTTTCTCCAGGAACCATATTTGATCCCGTCTGACGAGTTTTTCCGTATCTAATAGAACGTTTGAATGCGTTGTGAGAATCAGCTGCAAAAGACGTTCAGAGTGTTTGACCATTAACTCAAAAATCGCTCTGACGATATAAGGGTGGAGCGATGATTCAAACTCATCAAGAACCAGTACGCTTTTTTCACCGGCCTCACAGCACAGTAAAAGAATGCCTGATAGATCGAATAACTTCTTCGTTCCCGAAGATAACCTTTCATAAGGGATGTTTTTCTTGATACCGCTGGACGTCGTATGTTCTAAGACAATTTGAAAACCGACATCGCTCAATATCATTTTTTTCATTTCTTCTGGCATCTCATCAGGTAACGTCACATTCTTTTTCGTTACCGAAATATCAGAAATAGAAAGATCAAACTTGTTTAAAAACTCAAGTATTTTATTTTTTTTCTGTTCATCGCCATCAGCCAGATCGTCTAAAAAAGAGTATCTGGATGCCATTCGGAAAACATCATCATTGCGATTACTGGATACAATTAAATCGCCTCTGAACCAGTTAATAAACTCATCCAGTTGTGAGACATCATAAGCATGCAGAATGGATACGAATGGCGAGCGTTTGCTATTATTGGCTTTTTCTATCGCCACTTCATACGTTTTTTTATCTATCTGCAACGATGGGCAGTAGTATTCGAACTCATTGGTTTCAGCATTATATACTCTGGAGATAATCGTCTTTGGTCTTACCCCTTTTTTTGAGTAAACCCATAAACCTTCAGCTTCTATCGCGTCTGTACCGATAGATAACGTATACTGATATCGTTCACCAGTCGTGCCGATAAAACTGATCTCAAAATCAGTAGGCGCGGTTAACTGTTCCTCATCAAAAATAAATTTAGGTATTTCTCTGTCGATAAACCGCGTTCTTATTGAATCATTCTGTGAACTATCAGCAAACCCTCTAAGGATATAGGATTGCAGAAAATCTAAAGCTTCAACAAAACTACTTTTGCCCGCGCCGTTAGCACCATAAATGACTGCGACCTTATTAATCAGCAGATCATCAAAATGCTCAGCTGTTGCCGTCGTCTCTGGATGCTCTTTATAAGATTTTTTAGCAGCCATCGATAAAGTTTGTTTTTGGCTAAAAACTTTAAAATTCTGCACTGAAAATTCAATAAGCATTTATAACTCCTTTTTTTGTGAAAAAATCACAAATTTTCCGGTTAAAGCCTATCACGCAACCTTCCCGATTACCAGATCAACGTTGTCTGATTGTCAACCCATATGACCGCTTATCACGGCAGTTTCTACAATATTCACAACCCCCTACGGAGCCCCCGTCTCTCCCGCCGCCAGACCTCATTGATTCAATTACAGTTTATTCCTAAAGCCACCGCCTTTCTGCCGTGTCATGCTTAACCACGCATATAACTGATAACGTTAAGCGAGGTTCTTATGAAAAAAACAATGATCGCCTTATCTGCACTTCTGCTGGCTTCCCCTGTTTTTGCTGCGACCACACACGCGACCGATAACGACGTTGCAGCCGCTCACGAAAGCGCAAATACCGCCAAAGAGAAACTGCACCAGGCGCAGAATCAGGGTGAAGAGCTGAAACTGAAATCTGAACATGCCGCTGAAGGTAAAAGCGACAACCTGAGCAGTAAAGTGAGCGAAGGCTCGCAGAAGGCCTGGAATAAGACCAAAGAAGGCACCGAAAAAGGCTGGAATGCCACGAAAGAAGGTGCTGAGAAAGGCTGGAACAAAACCAAAGAAGGCGCAGCAGAACTTGAGAAAAAAGTCAGCGAATAATTTTGCCTGACATGAGAAAAAAGCCGCTAATGCGGCTTTTTTTATTCCCGCGAATCACCCTTTATTCGGTCTGCGGTGATGACGTTTTTATTTACTGCGCCGTCGTTAAAAACCGCACCCGCACACGCAGACCGCCCAGCGTTTCACTGCGCGACAGTTGCGGATGGGTACGGTGCAGGCGGGCGATGTCGTTAACCAGCGCCAGACCGATCCCCGCCCCGCTCTCATTCCCCACGTTAGCAAGCCGATGAAACGGCATCAGCGCCTGCGGGATCTGTTCAGCGTCAATCCCTGGCCCATTGTCTTCCACCACCAGCACAACAGCCTCGCCATCCCGCAATAGCCGTGCCGTTACCGTTCCCTGCGACGGCGTATATTTCAGCGCATTATCCAGCAAATTCGCGCACAGCTCGCCGAGCAAAACGTCATCCCCTTCAATCCACACCGCCTCTTGCTCACCTTCATACCCCAGATCGATAGCCTTGCTGCGCGCCTGCGCCAGACGGCTAAAACAGCTCATCTGCACCACCTCATACAGATTAACCGGCAAGAACTGTCGCTCCCCCTGCTCTTTACGTTTCACCGCCGACAGTTGCAACAGCCGCTCCGTCAGCAAAATCGTGCTATCCAGCGTTGCGCTCATCGCCCGCAAACTTTCGTGCCACTGCTGCGGCTGTTGACTGGCTAACGCCACCGCTGCCTGCGTTTTCAATACGGCCAGCGGCGTTTTTAATTGATGGGACGCATCGGCGCTAAAGCGTTCCTGACGGGAGATCAGCGCGCGCAGGCGATCAATGTAGCGGTTAAAGGCGACGATCAGCAGCCGGGTCTCTGACCAGGGCAGCAGTTCCGGCAAGGGTGTCAGCAGGCCCGGTTCACGACGCACCATCAGCGAGGAGAGCTGGCGCATCGGCTTCAGAATGCGTCGCAGCAGCCAGCCAACGAGAATCAATGTCAGCAGCACCAGCAGCCCTTGCGACACCCATGAGGAGAACAGCAGTTGCCCGGCCAGATAGCGCCGGGACTGTAGCGTCTCGGCAACGTAGATCTCCGCCATCCCGAATATCGCCCCTTCATTTACCGGCTGGAGCAGACGCGCCACGCGGATCGCCTGTCCGCGATACTGGGTGTGATAAAACCACGCCAGCGCCGGGTAGAGCCGGGTTCGCGAGGTGGAAGGCGGCATCGCGGGCAGATCGTCATAACCGGAGATCACCTTGCCGCCCGGGTCCACGACTTTGTAATAGAGACGATCGTTCATGTTGAGTTCAAAGCTGTCGAGCACCACCCAGGGGACATTCACCTCCAGTTTGTCGTGGCGCACTACCAGCCGTTCCGCCACCGTTCTCGCAGAAGAGAGCAGCGTCCTGTCGTAGGCCTGCGTCGCGGCCTGTAGCGCGCTAACGTAGCTGTTAAATGCCGACAACCCCCACAGCAGCACCAGCGGCAATCCGAGGAACAACAACAGTTGCAGGTACAGCGACTGGGGTTTAGCCCACCTCATCGCCGCACTCCAGCACGTAACCCAGACCACGCAGGGTGGTGATCCGCACGTTACTGCCCTGCAATTTTTTCCGCAGACGATGGATATAGAGTTCGATGCTCTCCGGGCTGACCTCATCGCTCAGGCTGAAGATCTGTTCAAACAGCTGCTGGCGCGACACCGGTCGCGTTCTGCGGTACATCAATACCGTCAGCAACGCCTGCTCACGCGGGGTCAGCGCCAGCGGCTGCGCCTGAAGCAAAAAGTAACCCTCATCGTGAAACGCCAGATCGCCAAGCTGCTGCAACTCCTGCACCTGACCCGCGCTGCGCCGCAGTAATGCCCGCAGCCGCGCATCAAGTTCTTCAATCTCAAACGGTTTTGGCAGATAGTCATCCGCTCCGACGTTCAGCCCTTTCACCCGATCCGCCACCGCGCTGCGCGCCGTCAGCAGCAGCACCGGCAGCGTTTGTCCACGCTTGCGCAGGCGCTGCACCACTTCCAGTCCGTCCAGCCCCGGCATGTTGATGTCGAGCACCGCCAGCGCATAGGTCTCAGTGTGCAGAAGATGATCGGCCGCCTGGCCATCGAATACGCAGTCCACGGCAAAACCGTTCTGCACCAGCGCTTTTTCCAGCCAGTGAGCCAGTTCACGGTTATCTTCCGCTAATAAGAGACGCATATCACATCCTGTAAAGTTTCTGCCGCATTGAAAGGGAATTGAAAGGTTATTGTTTTAACAATCACGCAACCGAACTGCTACATGTCGGCTCACATAATCACAAAAATCTTCTTCCGTATCTGAAAACTCGGACGTCCGCGTGAGGATAAACAATGAAAAAACAATTACTTCGTGCCCTTACTGCCAGCGTTTTACTGATGAGCACCGCTGTACTGGCGCAGGATGCGCCGTCGCGTACTGAATGTATCGCCCCGGCCAAACCCGGCGGCGGGTTTGATCTCACCTGTAAGCTGATTCAGGTGAGCATGATGGAAACCGGCGCTATCGAAAAACCGATGCGCGTCACCTACATGCCGGGCGGCGTCGGCGCGGTCGCCTATAACGCTATCGTCGCCCAGCGTCCTGGCGAACCGGGGACGGTCGTCGCCTTCTCCGGCGGCTCGCTGCTTAATCTGTCGCAGGGGAAATTTGGTCGTTACGGCGTGGATGACGTGCGCTGGCTGGCGAGCGCCGGTACTGATTACGGCATGATCGCCGTGCGCGCCGACTCCCCGTGGAAGTCGCTAAAAGATCTGCTCGCCGCGATGGAGAAAAATCCTGACAGCGTGGTGATTGGCGCTGGCGCATCGATTGGCAGCCAGGACTGGATGAAGTCGGCGCTGCTGGCGCAAAAGGCCAATGTCGATCCGCACAAGATGCGCTACGTGGCGTTTGAAGGCGGCGGCGAGCCGGTCACTGCGCTGATGGGCAACCATGTGCAGGTAGTTTCCGGCGATCTCAGTGAAATGGTGCCTTACCTGAGCGGCGATAAAATTCGCGTGCTGGCGGTATTTTCTGAAGAACGCCTGCCGGGTCAGTTAGCCAACGTCCCGACCGCCAAAGAGCAAGGATACGACCTGGTCTGGCCGATCATTCGCGGCTTCTACGTGGGGCCAAAAGTCAGCGATGCCGACTACCAGTGGTGGGTAGAGACCTTCAAAAAGCTCCAGCAGACCGACGAGTTTAAAAAGCAGCGCGAGCTGCGCGGCCTGTTTGCATTCGACATGACCGGAAAGCAGCTTGACGACTACGTCAAAAAGCAGGTCGCCGATTACCGCGAGCAGGCGAAAGCCTTCGGCCTCGCGAAATAAACCTGGGGGCAATCATGAGCGATCGTATTTTTGCAGGTATCTGGCTGTTGCTCTGCGTTGCCGGGCTGTTCATCGCCTGGCAGATTCAGAGTGAATACAGCTACGAACCGGTCGGCCCTCGCCCGTTTCCGCTGGGCATTATCGGTCTGATGGCGCTCTGCGCGCTGGCGCTGTTATTGCGTCATCCCGATACCGTTAGCTGGCCTCACCACCATGTGCTGCAAAAGCTGCTCACGATGGTGATTGTCCTGCTGATGTACGCCTGGGGATTTGAGTGGCTGGGCTTCCCGGTTGCCACCGCCATTCTCACCCTGGTCATCGGCATTCTGTTCGGCGCAACAATCCCGGCTGCGGGCATTTCCGGCGCGGTTCTCGGCATCCTGCTGTGGTATGCCTTCGACCGTCTGCTTGACGTCACCTTACCTCTCGGCGCCTGGCTGAGTTAACGGAGAAACGATGGATACCTGGATATATCTTTCTCAGGGTTTTGCGGTGGCAATGACGCCGGAAAACCTGGTGATCGCGCTGATCGGCTGCTTCGTCGGCACCATTGTCGGCCTGCTGCCGGGTCTTGGCCCGATTAACGGCGTGGCGATTTTACTGCCGCTGGCTTTCGCCCTGCATCTGCCTGCGGAGTCCGCGCTGATCCTGCTGGCTACGGTTTATATCGGCTGTGAATACGGCGGGCGTATTTCGTCGATTCTGCTCAACGTGCCCGGCGATGCGGCGGCTATCATGACCGCGCTCGATGGTTATCCGATGGCGCAACAGGGGCGCGGCGGCGTCGCGCTTTCCATCTCGGCGGTCAGTTCATTTTTTGGATCGCTTATCGCCATCGGCGGGATCATCCTGTTCGCGCCGTTGCTGGCGCAATGGTCGCTGGCGTTTGGCCCGGCGGAATACTTTGCGCTGATGGTCTTTGCCATCGCCTGCCTCGGCAGCATGATGGCGCAAAATCCACTGAAATCATTTCTGGCAGCGCTGATCGGTCTGGGTCTGGCGACCGTCGGCGTAGACGCCAACACCGGGGTTTATCGCTTTACTTTTGACAGCGTACATCTCTCCGACGGTGTGCAGTTCATCGTGGTGGTGATCGGTTTGTTCTCTGTCTCAGAAATTCTATTAATGCTGGAACATACCAGCAGCGGCCAGAAACTGGTACGCAAAACCGGGCGCATGTTGTTTAACGCCAAAGAAGGGGCGCAGTGCGTAGGCGCAACGTTACGCTCATCGGTGATTGGCTTCTTCGTCGGCGTGCTGCCGGGCGCAGGCGCCACCATCGCCAGCGCCATCACCTACATGACCGAGAAGAAGATCAGCGGCAACAGCGACAGCTTCGGTAAAGGCGATATCCGTGGCGTGGCGGCACCGGAAGCCGCTAACAACGCGTCGGCCTGCGGTTCATTCATCCCCATGCTGACGCTCGGCGTTCCGGGTTCCGGCACCACGGCGGTAATGATGGGAGCGCTGACGCTGTATAACATCACGCCAGGGCCTGCGATGTTCACCGAACAGCCGGATATCGTCTGGGGGCTGATCGCCGCGCTGCTGATCGCCAACGTGATGCTGCTGGTCATGAACATCCCGCTGATTGGCATGTTCACCCGTATGCTGACCATCCCGCTGTGGTTCCTTGTCCCGGCGATTGCCGCCGTGTCTGCGGTCGGCGTGTACGCGGTACACAGCACCACGTTCGATCTGGTGCTGATGGTGGCGCTCGGCATACTGGGCTACATTCTGCGCAAAATGCACTTCCCCATGTCGCCGCTGATCCTCGGCTTTGTGCTGGGCGAAATGCTGGAGCAGAACCTGCGCCGCGCGCTCTCTATCAGCAACGGCAATATGGCGATTTTGTGGGAGAGCGGTGTGACGAAAGCGCTGCTGACGATGGCGATAGCGGTGATTATCATCCCGCCGCTGCTGCGCCTGCTCCGCAAACGCAACAATAAGCCACAGGTGGATATCGGCTAACGGATTGCCGGATGGTGTTGCGCCATCCGGCAATCATCACTGTCGCGCCTCAATCCGCTGTAGCATATACGGGAAGAAAGGATTCGACGTCACGCGCATCAGCGTATCCAGCCCCACCGCCAGCGTGGACGTTTCCCCGCGCAGCGCGATAGTCCCGATACTGATTCCATAGCGGTTCAGTTCGTCCGGTTGCAGACCATACAGCGAATCACTGAGCGGAAACGGCACCGCCACATGCGACAGCGAATACATCTCCTGCGGCCAGGCCAACGGCAACGGCTGAACCTGCTCCACATGCTCCCCGGCCGGGGTATCGCGCGCCACGGCGTTCAGCGTTTCCGGCGTCGCATTCGTGATAATTGTCGTGCGATAGTTGCGCGGCGCAGGCGGTAACAACTGAGTAATGGCGGTATACGATGAGGTGCGCAACAGCGGACGCAGGCTGGCGGCCTGATTGATATCGAACAACACCAGTTCACTGCCGTTATTGCCCAGCCAGCGATAAAACGAATCCACCACCGCACGGGTGCTCACCGTGGAATCCATAATTGACTGGAAGGTCAACACCGGCGGCAGTTCGTTAAGGCGGGAGCTTCGCGCATCCCGCGAAATCTGCTGTTGTAATGCTTTTGTCAGCAGATAAGACTGACGCGCGGCGTTAACCGGAAACGAGTTATATTTGAACGGATTATATTCTGGCGTGACGTTCAACCACGCCGCTTTGGCAAACGCTGGAAAGAGCGCAGGCAAACCCGCCAGTCCGGCAAAACGAGCAAATGCCGTCACGCCGATCATCGGCGACAGCAGGATAAGCTGCTGAGGACGCCGCAACGTGTTGTCTTCCAGCGCGTCCAGCGTGTACTTGAGCGCCAGCGCCCCGCCGTTTGAGTAGCCCACCAGATGCAATGGCACATCTCGCCCCGCAAGCCGCGTCGCTTCCCGAACCGCCAGCCGCGAGGCGGCAAGCCACTGTTCCCACTCCACCGCCGTTAACGCACCGGGAGCGGTGCCGTGCCCAGGCAAACGCGGCACAACGGCGATAAAGCCACGCTGCTGATAATCCTTAGCAACGTATTTCATGCTGTAGGGCGAATCCGTTAAGCCATGCAGTAACACAGCGACACCACGCGGTTTCCCCTGCGGCATGAGTACGTACGAGCGATTGCCGTTGGGCGAAAACTGCGGCGGCCAGACCCGGCTGTTATGGTAAAAACGGTTGATGGGCGTCTGCTCATCCGGCTTCAGCTTATCCGTCACCCCGGTTTTCAGATGGCTAAACAGCGTCTCTTCCCGCGCCAGGTACTGCGAAAAAGTGGCCTTGTCCAGCGCGTTGGCAGACATTTCGCTACCGGTCCAGGTATGCCAGAGATGAAGATCGGGCCCGCTTTCTGTCTGGTAAACCCGCACGCCAAGAAAAACGATCAGAACCACAAGCAGCGTCAACGCCACATGCCTGATGAGCGATGCCAGTCCGGCACTCATCCATTTAAGGCGTCGGAATAGATTTTTTATCAATGGCTTAATCCCTGTCTCCCGCTCATCTGCTATTTCACAAACAGAATCAGTTTAGATTGCGGATGTAAATCCTGTCTCATTTCTTAATCCCCGATATTTATAATGTTAAATATTTGTTGTTTTTGATCACAAAAATTAAACAAATCGTCAGTTTTGTATGCGTTTATAAAAAATGTAGATATTTTTAGTTTATGGCTACGAAATGAGCATCGCCATGTCTCCCTGACCATTTACTGAGAGGATCGATTCTGATGAATGCACTGACCGCCGTAAAAACAAATGCTGATAGTGTCACCCGCAGCGACGCCGGATTTACCTTCACCCCTTCCGTACAGTCGCCGCGTCTGCTGGAGCTGACCTTTAGCGCAAAAACGACGGCGCAATTTTTGCAGCAGGTGGAACAGTGGCCGGTACAGGCGCTGGAATACAAATCCTTTTTACGTTTTAAGGTCGGTCAGATCCTCGACGCCTTATGTGGCAACCAGCTACAGCCGCTGCTTATTAAAACGCTGCTGGATCGCGCCGAAGGCGCACTGCTGATCAACGCCGAAGGGATCGACAACGTAGAACAGGCTGACGAGATGGTCAAGCTGGCGACGGCGGTGGCGCACCTTATCGGGCGCTCTAATTACGATGCGATGAGCGGCCAGTACTACGCGCGCTTTGTGGTGAAGAACGTCGATAATTCAGACAGCTACCTGCGACAACCGCACCGCGTGATGGAGCTGCATAACGACGGCACCTACGTTGAGGAAGTTACCGACTACGTGCTGATGATGAAAATCGACGAACAAAATATGGCGGGCGGAAACTCACTGTTACTACACCTCGATGACTGGGAGCATCTGGAGCGCTTTTTCAGCCACCCGCTGGCGCGTCGCTCCATGCGTTTTGCCGCGCCGCCGAGCAAAAACGTCAGCCACGATGTTTATCATCCGGTATTTGACGTTGACCAGCAGGGGCGCCCGGTCATGCGCTATATCGACCAGTTCGTCCAGCCAAAAGATTTTGAAGAGGGCGTCTGGCTCAGCGATCTCTCCGATGCGCTGGAAACCAGCAAAAACATCCTCTCTGTTCCGGTGCCGGTCGGTAAATTCCTGTTGATTAACAACCTGTTCTGGCTGCACGGGCGCGATCGTTTTACGCCACACCCGGATCTGCGCCGTGAACTGATGCGCCAGCGCGGTTATTTCGCTTATTCCACCCGTTGCTACCAGACTCATCAATAAGCGCGGTCAGACGAAGGAATTAAGCGGATGTATGATTTTGTGATTATTGGCGGCGGCATTATCGGCATGTCGACCGCCATGCAGCTTATTGATGTGTATCCAGACGCCAGCATCGCCCTGCTGGAAAAAGAGTCCGAACCGGCCTGTCATCAGACGGGTCACAACAGCGGCGTGATCCATGCCGGGGTCTACTACACTCCCGGTAGCCTCAAAGCGCAGTTTTGCCTCGCCGGAAATCGCGCCACCAAAGCCTTTTGCGATCAAAACGGCATTCGCTACGACACCTGCGGAAAAATGCTGGTGGCGACATCCGAACTGGAAATGATACGGATGCGGGCGCTGTGGGATCGCACGGCGGCAAACGGCCTGGAACGCGAGTGGTTAAGCACGGCGGAACTGCGGGAGCGGGAGCCGAACATTACCGGTCTGGGCGGGATTTTTGTTCCCTCCAGCGGAATTGTCAGCTACCGGGACGTGACGGCGGCGATGGCGAAAATCTTCCAGGCCAAAGGCGGTGAGATTGTCTACAACGCGGAGGTCAGCGCGCTGAAGGAACATGCAGCGGGCGTGGTGATCACAACCCGGGGCGGGCAGATATACGAAGCCTCAACCCTGATTAGCTGTTCCGGGCTGATGGCCGACCGGCTGGTTAAAATGCTGGGGGTCGATCCCGGTTTTATCATCTGCCCGTTCCGTGGCGAATATTTCCGCCTGGCGTCGCAGCATAATCAAATCGTTAACCATTTGATCTACCCCATTCCCGATCCGGCGATGCCGTTTTTGGGCGTCCACCTCACCCGGATGATCGACGGCAGCGTTACCGTCGGGCCTAACGCCGTGCTGGCTTTTAAACGAGAAGGCTACCGGAAAGGCGATTTTTCATTATCCGATACGCTGGAAATTTTCGGTTCGTCCGGCATCCGCCGCGTGCTGCAAAACAATTTGCGCTCAGGGCTTGGCGAGATGAAGAACTCACTGTGCAAAAGCGGCTATCTGCGGCTGGTGCAAAAATATTGCCCCAGCCTGACCTTAAAAGATTTGCAGCCGTGGCCTGCGGGCGTGCGGGCGCAGGCGGTGTCGCCGGATGGCAAGCTGATCGACGATTTCCTGTTTGTTACCACGCCACGATCCATTCACACCTGCAATGCGCCCTCTCCGGCGGCCACATCAGCCATTCCCATCGGGGCGCATATCGTCAGCAAAGTGCAGACGCTGCTGGCAAGCCAGAGTCATCCCGGACGCACGCTACGTGCGGCGCGTCGCGTGGACTCATTAAACGCCGCATTCACCCGTTAACCCTTTTAAGACAGGAAGCAATCATGCAACTTAACGATCCCACCTTGTTCCGCCAGCAGGCGTTTATCGAGGGGCAATGGCGCGACGCCAGAAGCGGCGACACAATCGCCGTAACCAACCCAGCGAACGGTCAGCCATTAGGCAGCGTACCGAAAATGGGGGCAGAAGAGACCCGTGAAGCCATTGACGCCGCTAACCGCGCGCTGCCCGCCTGGCGCGCGCTCACCGCCAAAGCGCGGGCGAATATTCTGCGTCGCTGGTTCAATTTGATGATGGAGCACCAGGACGATCTCGCCCGCCTGATGACGCTGGAACAGGGGAAACCGCTGGCGGAGGCAAAAGGAGAAATCAGCTATGCCGCCTCCTTTATTGAATGGTTTGCCGAAGAGGGTAAGCGTATCTATGGCGACACGATTCCAGGCCACCAGGCCGATAAGCGCCTGATCGTTATCAAGCAGCCGATTGGCGTCACCGCCGCCATCACGCCGTGGAATTTCCCCTCGGCGATGATTACCCGCAAAGCCGGCCCGGCGCTGGCGGCCGGTTGTACGATGGTTCTGAAACCCGCCAGCCAGACGCCGTTTTCCGCCCTGGCGCTGGCTGAACTGGCGAACCGCGCCGGGGTTCCCGCAGGCGTCTTTAACGTCATCACCGGTTCTGCGGGAGCGGTCGGCAATGAACTGACCAGCAACCCGCTGGTGCGCAAACTGTCGTTTACCGGCTCAACCGAAATTGGCCGTCAGCTGATGGAACAGTGTGCGAAAGACATCAAAAAGGTGTCTCTGGAGCTGGGCGGCAACGCGCCGTTCATCGTCTTTGATGACGCCGATCTGGATAACGCCGTAGAAGGCGCGCTGGCCTCTAAGTTTCGCAATGCCGGGCAGACCTGCGTCTGCGCTAACCGCCTGTATGTACAGGACGGCGTGTATGACCGCTTTGCGGAAAAACTCCAGCAGGCGGTGAGCAAGCTGCATCTCGGCGATGGCCTGCAAGCGGACGTCACCACCGGGCCACTGATTGACGAAAAAGCGGTAGCCAAAGTGCAGGAGCACATCGCCGACGCGCTGGAGAAAGGCGCAAAAGTGCTCTGCGGCGGTAAGGCGCATGCGCTCGGCGGCAACTTCTTCCAGCCCACCATCCTGGTGGACGTCCCCAATAACGCGAAAGTGGCTAAAGAAGAGACGTTTGGCCCCCTCGCCCCGCTATTCCGCTTTAAAGATGAAGCGGACGCGATCGCGCAGGCGAACGATACCGAGTTCGGTCTGGCGGCCTATTTCTACGCCCGCGATTTAAGCCGCGTGTTTCGCGTCGGCGAAGCGCTGGAGTACGGCATTGTCGGCATCAACACCGGCATTATCTCCAACGAAGTCGCGCCATTCGGCGGGATTAAAGCCTCCGGTCTTGGCCGCGAAGGTTCTAAGTACGGCATCGAAGATTATTTAGAAATCAAATACATGTGTATCGGCCTTTAAAAAAACAATACTGGAGAACACCTGATGAGCAGCAATAAAGAATTAATGCATCGCCGCAGTAACGCCGTCCCCCGCGGCGTAGGACAGATCCACCCTATTTTTGCCGATCGCGCGGAAAACTGCCGGGTCTGGGATGTAGAAGGCCGCGAGTATCTCGATTTTGCAGGCGGTATTGCGGTGTTGAATACCGGGCACCTGCACCCGGAGATCGTCTCGGCGGTCGAAGCACAACTGAAAAAGCTGTCGCATACCTGTTTTCAGGTGCTCGCCTACGAGCCGTATCTGGAGCTGTGCGAACTCATGAACCAGAAGGTGCCAGGCGATTTCGCGAAGAAAACCCTACTGGTGACTACCGGTTCCGAAGCGGTGGAAAACGCGGTGAAAATCGCCCGTGCGGCGACAAAGCGTAGCGGCGCCATCGCTTTTAGCGGCGCTTATCATGGCCGTACCCACTACACCCTATCGCTGACCGGAAAAGTCAATCCCTACTCTGCCGGAATGGGGCTGATGCCAGGCCACGTTTACCGCGCGCTCTACCCTTGCGCCCTGCACGGCATCAGTGATGATGACGCGATTGCCAGCATCCAGCGCATCTTTAAAAACGATGCCGCGCCGGAAGATATTGCCGCCATCATCATTGAACCGGTACAGGGAGAAGGCGGTTTTTATGCGGCCTCGCCCGCTTTTATGCAGCGTCTGCGCGCACTCTGCGACGAACACGGGATCATGCTCATTGCCGATGAAGTGCAAAGCGGCGCGGGGCGTACCGGTACGCTTTTCGCGATGGAGCAGACAGGCGTCGCGCCGGACCTCACCACCTTCGCCAAATCGATTGCCGGCGGCTTTCCGCTGGCGGGAGTAACCGGTCGCGCCGATGTGATGGACGCCATCCCACCGGGCGGTCTGGGCGGCACCTACGCCGGTAATCCTCTCGCCTGCGCCGCCGCGCTGGCGGTACTGAACATTTTCGAGCAGGAAAACCTGCTGCAAAAAGCCAAAGACCTGGGGCAAACCCTGCGTAAAGGGCTGCTGAATATTGCTGAAACGCACCGCGAGATTGGCGACGTGCGCGGCCCGGGAGCGATGATCGCCATTGAGCTGTTTGAAAATGGCGATCGCAGCAAACCGGACGCGAAGCTGACCGCCGACATCGTCGCCCGCGCCCGTGATAAAGGGCTGATCCTGCTCTCCTGCGGGCCGTACTACAACGTGCTACGCATTCTGGTGCCGCTGACTATCGAAGAAGCGCAAATTCAGCAAGGACTGGACATCATCGCTCAGTGTTTTGATGAGGCGAAGCAAGGTTAGGTCGTTGTAGGCCGGATAAGGCGCTTGCGCTGCCATCCGGCAATGTTGTGATGCCCGGTGGCGCTCCGCTTACCGGGCCTACGCATCAAGAGCAGCCAACAGCTTCAATAACAATAACGGGGTAAGAAGATGGGGCAATTGTCAGAATCACATGCTTTAGGTGGCGGACTGAAATCCCGCCACGTCACCATGCTGTCTATCGCCGGCGTCATTGGCGCCAGTCTGTTTGTCGGTTCCAGCGTCGCGATTGCGCAAGCCGGGCCTGCGGTACTGCTGGCTTACCTGTTTGCCGGGTTGCTGGTCGTTATGATTATGCGAATGCTGGCCGAAATGGCCGTCGCCACGCCGGATACCGGCTCTTTCTCAACCTATGCGGATAAAGCCATCGGCCCCTGGGCGGGCTACACCATCGGCTGGCTGTACTGGTGGTTCTGGGTGCTGGTTATCCCGCTGGAGGCCAATATTGCCGCCATCATCCTGCATTCATGGATACCGGGCGTCCCCATCTGGCTGTTCTCTCTGGCGATCACCATCGCATTAACCGGCAGTAATTTGCTGAGCGTCAAAAATTACGGCGAGTTCGAATTCTGGCTGGCGCTGTGCAAAGTGATTGCCATTCTGGCGTTTATCGCGCTGGGCGCGGCGGCAATTAGCGGCTTTTATCCCTACGCAGACGTGAGCGGCGTTTCACGCCTGTGGGATCACGGCGGCTTTATGCCCAATGGCTTCGGCGCGGTACTGAGCGCGATGCTGATCACCATGTTCTCGTTTATGGGCGCAGAGATTGTCACGATTGCCGCCGCCGAGTCCGACACGCCGGATAAGCATATCGTGCGCGCCACCAACTCGGTGATCTGGCGTATTTCAATCTTCTACCTGTGCTCTATTTTCGTGGTGGTCGCGCTCATCCCGTGGAACATGCCGGGACTCAAAGACGTTGGTTCTTACCGTTCGGTACTGGAATTGCTGCATATTCCTTATGCCAAAGCGATCATGGACTGCGTGATTTTATTGTCAGTCACCAGTTGCCTGAATTCCGCGCTGTATACGGCGTCGAGAATGCTCTACTCCCTCAGCCGTCGTGGCGATGCGCCCGCCGTTATGGGCAAACTCAACCGCAGCAGGACGCCGTATGTGGCGGTGCTGTTATCCACGGGGGCGGCATTTCTCACGGTGGTGGTAAATTATTACGCCCCGGCGAAAGTGTTTAAATTCCTGATCGACAGCTCCGGCGCGATCGCCCTGCTCGTCTACCTGGTGATTGCGGTTTCCCAGCTCAGAATGCGGAAAATCCTGCTGGCGGAAGGGAGCGAAATTAAGCTGAAAATGTGGCTCTATCCGTGGCTGACCTGGCTGGTTATCGCTTTTATCTGCTTTGTGCTGGTGGTGATGCTATTCCGACCGGCGCAACAGCTGGAGGTGATTTCTACCGGGCTGTTAGGACTGGGGATCATTTGCACCGTGCCGATTATGTCCCGCTGGAAAAAACTGGTATTGTGGCAAAAAACGCCGTTGCAAAATACGCGTTAGACCTGTGTCCCGGCGCGCGCCGGGATATCAGCCCAATGCTATTCAGGAGTTGTACCATGACCGCCTCTGCCCAACCGACGGCCATAGATGGATACCGATGGCTCAAAAACGATATTATTCGCGGCGTTTATCAGCCCGATGAGAAGCTGCGCATGAGTCTGTTAACATCACGCTATGAGTTAGGCGTGGGGCCGTTGCGGGAAGCGCTTTCTCAACTGGTGGCGGAACGGCTGGTCACGGTGGTGAACCAGAAAGGCTATCGCGTGGCGTCAATGTCGGAGCAGGAATTGCTCGATATTTTCGATGCCCGCGCCAATATGGAAGCCATGCTGGTGCAACTGGCTATTGCGCGTGGCGGCGATGAGTGGGAAGCCGATATTCTCGCCAGGGCGCATATGCTCAACAAACTGGAATCGAGCGATGCCAGCGAACGTATGCTGGACGAGTGGGATCAGCGCCATCAGGCATTTCATACGGCTATTGTTGCCGGTTGCGGCTCACATTATCTGCTGCAAATGCGCGAGCGACTTTTCGATCTGGCGGCACGCTACCGTTTTATCTGGCTGCGCAAAACGGTTCTGTCCGTTGAAATGCTCGAAGATAAACATATTCAGCATCGGGCGCTTATGGAGGCTATTCTGGCGCGCGATGCCGCACGCGCCAGCGAATTAATGCGCCAGCATTTACTGACGCCAATTCCGATTATTCAACAGGCGATGGCCGGTAAACTTCAGCAGGAACAGAGCTGAGTCCGGTTACTCTTCCGGGATACGTAAAACCTGCCCGGGATATATTTTATCCGGGCTTTTCAGCATCGGCTTATTCGCTTCAAAGATTTTGTTGTACAGATTGGCATTACCGTAAACCTGTTTTGAAATAGCGCTCAACGTGTCGCCTGATTTCACCGTATAAAATTGACTCTCCGCCGCAGGCGCTGACGTTTTAACCTGATCTTCCACACTGCCGATCCCGGAAATATTCCCGATCGCAATGAGGATTTTTTCTTTCGCTTCCTGACTTAAACCGTCGCCTGTTACCGTCGCTTTACCGTCCGTCACCTGCACATTGACTTTATCGGCGTCAGGAATACCGGTTTTGTTTAAGTGTTCCTGCACCTTTTTCGCCAGATCATCTTTATCATGATTTCCGGTTACGGCATCCCAGAGCTTTTCACCCGCATCTTTCACAAAATTGAAGAGACCCATATTTACCTCGGTTGTACACAATAGACACCCAGAGAGTGTAGCAGAGGGAAGCGGCTTAACAGGGAAACGGCATGACATATTGCTGGCGCAAACTGTAAGGCGAACAAGACATTCCTCATTTACACCCTTTACGCTGCCAGGAAGCTGATTTACGCTGCTAAATACACCGTATTGTCCACCAGGAGAAACCATGACAACCGGGACGATTTCCCCGCGCGAAGCACAGGCGCTGATAGTACAAGGGGCAACGCTGATTGATATCCGTGACGCCGATGAATACATGCGCGAACATATTCCCGACGCGCAGCTGGCGCCGCTCTCCACGCTTGAGCACGGCGCTTTTCCGGCGGCGTTACGGGCTGAACGCATCATCTTTCACTGTCAGTCCGGCAGGCGTACCAGCGGCAATGCCGCAGCGCTCCAGGCGGTCGCCGCCCCCGCAGAAGTCTGGCTGCTGGAGGGGGGAATCGAAGGCTGGAAAGCTGCGGGCCTGCCCGTGGCGGAAGATAAGTCTCAGCCGCTGCCGCTGATGCGTCAGGTGCAAATTGCCGCCGGAGGACTGGTTCTACTGGGCGTTGCGCTGGGTTACACCGTCAGTAGCGGTTTCTTCCTGATCAGCGGCTTTGTTGGCGCCGGGTTAATGCTGGCGGGATTCACGGGTTTCTGCGGCATGGCGCGACTGCTCGAAAAGATGCCCTGGAACCGGCGAACACATTAAGCGGTAGCGCCAGAATCGCCGCAGTCACCGGCGGGCCGGGTGGTTTGTACTGACCAGGTTGATATCAGCCGGATAAGCACCGTCTCATCCGGCAAAATACCGCGAAATTAGATCAGAAAATCATCCAGAGATTTCCCCACCGCCAGCGCCTGGGCAATCGGCTTAGGCGTGCGCCCCTGACCGGTCCATGTTTTCGTCTCACCATCAAAATCGGTAAAACGATATTTCGCCGGGCGCGGCTGACGTTTTTTACCTGAACGCGGCGTTGCCGCCCCCATATTTAATAAGTCTTCTGGCTTGATGCCGTCGGCTTTCATCATCTCCAGAAAGGTATTAATCTTTTCTTGCTGTTCAGCGCGCAGACGCTGTTGCTCTTCTTCTTCTTCGCGTCTTTCTTTAGTGACAACCCTGAATTTTTCGAGCATTTCTTCAAGAACGTCAATGGAGAATTCGCGGGCCATTGCGCGCAGTGTACGGATATTATTTAAATTCTGTAACATCAAAGTCATAACAATAAAACCTTTTAACGCAGGGGAAAACAAGTATTACGCCAGAAAGTATATTCGATTATTGATTATATTTCCAGAGAGTGGGATATACAGTAATATCCGGCCTGCACACCGCCGCTTATATTTATTCGCCTTCGCCGTTATATATCAGCCAGAATAACGCACGCCTGCAAAATTAAAAAAGCGGCCCCTCCCCGGCGTACACAACAGCAGCCGTCGATGCCCTTTCGCTCCCGCCTCGCTTGCGCAAAATGCCGAAAAAAACAATAAAAGTTAAGCCATTGATTCGGAAAACATTAGTCACGGCGGACAACGAAAATCCCGAAACGAACAAAAAACAGACACCGGCAGAGTATTTTATCGACAAAAAGGCAATAAATAAAAATTTTACACTAGTTGCTAGTTATTATATAGAGATATACGCTATGCATTAGCGAAAGCACTATGCTAAATCACTACAACCACACGTTCAATGGCGATTTTTACCCTTTTACAAGGAGCATTAACATGTTCTCACCGCAGTCACGCTTGCGTCATGCAGTCGCAGACACGTTCGCGATGGTTGTTTATTGTTCTGTCGTGAACATGTTGATCGAGATATTCCTCTCTGGAATGACCTTTGAACAGTCGCTGTCTTCCCGTCTGGTCGCCATTCCGGTCAATATTCTGATCGCGTGGCCCTATGGAATGTATCGTGATGCGATTATGCGCGTCGCGCGTAAGGCGAGCCCGGCGAGTTGGGTGAAGAATCTGGCGGATGTACTGGCTTACGTCACCTTCCAGTCTCCGGTTTATGTCGCGATTTTGTTGACGGTCGGCGCAGACTGGCACCAGATTACAGCGGCAGTCAGTTCGAATATCGTGATATCCATGCTGATGGGCGCGGTTTACGGCTACTTCCTTGATTATTGCCGCCGCCTGTTCAAAGTCAGCAGCTACCACCAGGCCAAAGCCTGAGATCCGCTTTCTTCGCGACTGGCAAGGCCAGTCGCTTCGTTAGTTTGAATTTGGTTTTGCTTCGCCAAACAGTCCATGCAAATAGCGCTCAAGCGCAATCCGTGAACTAAAGCCGTGCGGTATGCCGTAATGTTCGTGAATTTCTCCGCCTAAATAAAGCGGGAACTGATGATAATGATCGCAGGTTTTAATTTCCGAAGCGGGTTCTGCCAGTGAAGAACTGCGTTCTTTTAGCGTCGGATGAATCACTAATGCGGTACGCCCCATACGCGCTTCACGATTAACGTACACATAATTTTCGCCACGTCGATAACCGTATGCTTTCTGTGTTACCACATCTACGGTAAAACCCACTTTTTCAAGTACGCGCGCCACCTCATCGGGTCGTAAATACATATTTTATCCTCGTTATCCTTTACTGCGGGCTTACCTTACCCGATCCAGCATTAGCAACGCTTTCAGAAAAATCCATAAACTCGCGAATATACCGTGACGCGCCTCAGAAGATAAAAAATATGGACTACACTGAAGTTCACATCGAAATCAATGGAGGATCATATGTTTAACCGACCGAGCCGAAAAGACGCCGATGAAAATGTTCAGGATATTCAGAACGATGTCAGTCAATTAGCCGATACCCTTGAAGACGTGCTGAAATCATGGGGAAGCGATGCCAAAGATGAAGCGGAAACCGCGCGGCGCAAAGCGCAGGCATTGCTGAAAGAAACCCGTGCCCGTATGCATGGCCGCACGCGAGTAGAACAGGCGGCGCGTGATGCCGTGGGATGCGCGGATACCTTTGTGCGAGAAAAACCCTGGTGCAGCATGGGGACAGCCGCCGCTGTCGGCATCGTTGTCGGGGCGCTGTTAAGTTTACGCCGTTAACGGGGAATCTTGCCGGATGCGACGCAAAGCGTCTTATCCGGCCGACGGCGTGTCGGTTATGGCTTCCCGAAGCTGACGTGCGACCTGTTTTGCCATTTCCGCTGAAGTGATGTTGGTAAACGACAGCAGCAGTCCTCCCCTTCCTTCTGACTGAAGCCGCCAGCGGCTCAATGCCTGCACCGCTAATCCGGCCTGATTGGCTTTCGCCGTCAGCAACCGGTCATCAGCATCCACCGCAACAACCAGCTGAATACCGCCTTCCTGTGGGACAACGGCGAATCCCTGCTCACGCAGCGCCTCTTCCATCCAAAGCCGTCGCCTGGCGTAATGCTGGCGCATCTTTTTCAAATGCCGCCAGAAATGACCATCGCGGATAAAATCCGCCAGCGTCTGCTGCCACAACACCGGCACGCTACAGGCCATCAGCCCCGCCAGTTGACGAAAACGCGCCGCCTGATTAAGCGGAACCACCAGCCATGCGGTACGCAGCGCCGGAAACAGCGACTTGCTGAACGTTCCGGCATAGATCACCCGCTGCGGCGCATCGAGGCTTTTCAGCGGCGGAAGCGGCTTGCCGTGGTAACGAAATTCACTGTCATAATCGTCTTCGATAATCCATGCCTGCGCGCTCGCCGCCCATTCAAGTAACTGGCGGCGACGGGTTAAAGAGAGCGCCACGCCGAGCGGGCTTTGGTGGGCCGGCGTTAACAACACAAAACGCGCCTGCGGGTAATCGTGAATGCCTGCCGCCACATTCAGTCCATGATCATCGACCGGAACCGGCATCAGCCCGACATTTTCCTGGGCAATCACCGGGCGAATAAGGGGAAACCCGGGATCTTCAACCCACATGCCTTCTCCAGGTTTCGCCAGCGCGCGCAGGATAAGGGTCATTGAGGACGCATAGCCGGAAGTGATAAACACCTGTTCCGGCAGGCATTCAATACTGCGCGACACCCGCAGATAATCGACAATGGCCTCGCGCAAAATCGCTTCGCCGCAGACGTCGCCCAACGCGAGATCAAAACGGGTCTGCGTACGCAGGCGACGCCCCATCACCCGCGCCCAAATCTCACGCGGGAAAAGATCCAGCGCAGGCAATCCCATTTGAAATGGATCGGGCGTCTGGCTTTCTCCGGCGAAAACGGCAGGCGTAGCGACCGTTTTTTCTGGACGTACATGCCCGCTGACAAACGTACCGGCCTGCCCGCGCCGCTCCAGCCAGCCTTGCGCCACCAGCTCGCCGTACGCGTTTTCGACCGTCGAGCGTGAAACGCCTAACTCTTGCGACCAGGTCCGGCTGGACGGCAAACGCGCCCCGGCCTTGAGTTCGCCATGCTCAATGGCGTTTTTTAACTGACGGGCGATTTGCTGGTAGCGTGGCACAGGTGAACGATCCTTTATGGTCTGCTTTTTTCATAAAAATATGGCTCTCTTTAGCAGTCCATTAT
This sequence comes from Citrobacter sp. CK188, assembly GCF_030333525.1. Taxonomy (NCBI): domain Bacteria; kingdom Pseudomonadati; phylum Pseudomonadota; class Gammaproteobacteria; order Enterobacterales; family Enterobacteriaceae; genus Citrobacter; species Citrobacter sp. CK188. The sequence goes on along the minus strand of NZ_JAOWFU010000028.1, from coordinate 17,917 downwards.
AGTGCTACATTGCTGACGTCTAAACGAGGAGAAGTATGATGACGACATTACGTCAGCCCTATTATGAACTTAGCCCTGAAGTCTATAGTGCGCTGGGCCAGGCCAAAAAAGCGTTGGAAAACAGCGAGCTGGACACCACGCTGATGGAACTGATTTATCTGCGTATCTCACAGATCAACGGTTGCGCATTTTGTCTGGAGATGCACAGCAAAGCCCTGCGTAAATCCGGCGTGGCGCAAAGCAAACTGGATGCGCTGGCCGGGTGGCGGGTAAGCCATCACTTCAGCGAACAGGAGCGTGCGGCGCTGGCCTGGGCGGAATCCGTCACGGATATCGCAAGAACGCATGCCGAAGATGACGCGTATCTGCCGCTACTCGAAAGTTTCAGCGCCCGTGAAATCAGCGATCTGACCTTCGCTATCAGTCTGATGAACTGCTTCAACCGACTGGCCGTTGGGATGCGGATGTAAACCCGCTATTGCCGGATGGCGGCGTAAACGCCTTATCCGGCCTACACCGTAGGCCCGATTAGCGTAAGCGCCATCGGGCGACGTTTAACCATACCCCCCCATTCCCGCTGAGCTAATCAGCAGAAGCAAATTAATCGATATTTCCCATATCTTGTGTGGTTGAAACTTTATTCATCTACATCTAGTATTCTCTCTATCAAGACACACACAACCCGACGCATATCATCGCGCCGTTCTCTCATTTTAAATGGAAATACGAATCATGCGCATTACTATTTACACTCGTAACGACTGTGTTCAGTGCCACGCCACCAAACGGGCGATGGAAAGCCGTGGATTTGACTTTGAGATGGTGAACGTCGATCTGGTTCCCGACGCGGCAGACACCCTGCGGGAAAAAGGTTTTCGCCAGCTGCCTGTGGTCATCGCGGGCGATACCAGTTGGTCAGGCTTCCGCCCGGATATGATCAACCGTCTGCATCCTGATGCGCGCGTGGCCAGCGCATGAGCCAACTCGTCTACTTTTCCAGCAGCTCCGAAAATACGCACCGCTTTATGCAGCGTCTGGGGCTGCCCGCTATTCGCATTCCGCTTAATGAACGCGAGCGAATCAGGGTAGACGAACCTTACATTCTGGTCGTCCCCTCTTACGGCGGCGGCGGTACGGCAGGCGCGGTTCCACGACAGGTGATCCGCTTTTTAAATGATGAACATAACCGGGCGTTAATTCGCGGCGTGATCGCCTCCGGCAACCGTAACTTTGGCGAGGCTTACGGTCGCGCTGGCGAGGTCATTTCACAAAAATGCGGCGTCCCCTGGCTGTACCGCTTTGAACTGATGGGAACGCAAAGCGACATCGACAACGTCCGAAAAGGAGTGAGCGAATTTTGGCAACGACAACCGCAGAACGTGTGAAGCAAGAAACGATGGATTATCACGCGCTGAATGCCATGCTGAATCTGTACGATAAAGCAGGCCATATTCAGTTCGATAAGGATCGGCAGGCGGTGGAGGTGTTCTTTGCCACCCATGTCCGCCCCAATTCCGTCTCCTTTGCCAGCCAGGACGAGCGCCTGGAGTATCTGCTTCGCGAAGGCTATTACGACGAAAGCGTTTTAACCCGCTACGATCGCGCTTTCGTGGTGAAGCTGTTTGCTCACGCCCACGCCAGCGGTTTTCGCTTCCAGACGTTCCTTGGCGCGTGGAAATATTACACCAGCTATACGCTGAAAACGTTCGACGGCAAACGCTACCTTGAAGACTTTGAAGACCGGGTGACAATGGTGGCGCTGACGCTGGCGCAGGGCAATGAAGCGCTGGCGATGCAGCTTACCGATGAAATCCTCTCCGGGCGCTTTCAGCCGGCCACGCCGACCTTCTTAAACTGCGGCAAACAACAGCGCGGCGAGCTGGTCTCCTGCTTCCTGTTACGCATTGAAGACAATATGGAGTCCATTGGTCGGGCGGTTAACTCGGCGCTACAGCTTTCCAAGCGCGGCGGCGGCGTGGCGTTTTTGCTCTCGAATCTTCGTGAAGCGGGCGCGCCGATCAAGCGTATTGAGAACCAGTCCTCAGGCGTGATCCCGGTAATGAAGATGCTGGAAGACGCCTTTTCTTACGCCAATCAGTTAGGGGCGCGTCAGGGGGCGGGCGCCGTGTATCTGCATGCGCACCACCCGGATATCCTGCGTTTTCTCGACACGAAACGCGAAAACGCCGATGAAAAGATCCGCATTAAAACGCTGTCGCTGGGCGTGGTGATCCCGGACGTAACGTTCCGTCTGGCGAAAGAAAACGCGCAGATGGCGCTGTTCTCGCCTTACGATGTCGAACGCATTTACGGCAAACCGTTCGGAGATATCGCCATTAGCGAACGGTACGATGAGCTGCTCGCCGACGAACGCGTACGCAAGCAGTACATCAATGCGCGCGAATTTTTCCAGCGGCTCGCGGAAATCCAGTTTGAGTCAGGCTATCCCTACATCATGTACGAGGATACGGTAAACCGCGCGAATCCGATTGCCGGTCGCATCAACATGAGCAACCTGTGCTCGGAGATTTTGCAGGTCAACAGCGCCTCCACCTATGATGAAAATCTGGATTACGCGCAGACCGGGCATGATATCTCCTGCAACCTCGGTTCGCTGAACATCGCCCATACGATGGACTCCCCGAATTTTGGCCGCACGGTGGAAACGGCGATTCGCGGCCTGACGGCGGTGTCGGATATGAGCCATATCCGCAGCGTACCGTCAATTGAAGCCGGAAACGCCGCATCACACGCGATTGGCCTGGGGCAGATGAACCTGCACGGTTATCTGGCGCGAGAAGGCATTGCCTACGGCAGCCCGGAGGCGCTGGATTTCACCAACCTCTATTTCTACACCGTGACCTGGCACGCGCTGAATACCTCAATGATGATGGCGCGTGAACGCGGTAAAACCTTCGCCGGATTCAAACAATCGCGCTATGCCAGCGGCGAGTATTTCGAACAATATTTGCAGGGCGACTGGCAGCCGAAAACCGACACGGTTCGTGCGCTCTTTGCCCGTAGCGGCATTACGCTTCCGGGCCGCGAAATGTGGGCGCGGCTGCGGGATGAGGTGATGCGCTACGGCATCTATAACCAGAATTTACAGGCGGTGCCGCCGACCGGTTCCATTTCCTATATCAACCACGCGACGTCAAGCATTCACCCGATCGTGTCGAAGATAGAGATCCGCAAAGAAGGAAAAACCGGACGCGTTTACTACCCGGCCCCGTTTATGACCAATGAGAACCTGGACATGTACCAGGACGCCTATGAAATCGGCCCGGAAAAAATCATTGATACCTATGCCGAAGCCACACGCCACGTTGATCAGGGACTGTCGCTGACGCTGTTCTTCCCGGATACCGCGACAACCCGCGATATCAACAAAGCCCAGATTTACGCGTGGCGAAAAGGGATCAAAACGCTGTATTACATCCGTCTGCGTCAGCTGGCGCTGGAAGGTACTGAAATAGAAGGCTGCGTATCATGCGCGCTATAAGGAGAGCAGGATGAAACTATCACGCGTGAGCGCCATCAACTGGAACAAGATTCAGGATGATAAAGACCTGGAAGTGTGGAACCGCCTGACCAGCAACTTCTGGCTGCCGGAAAAGGTGCCGCTTTCCAATGATATCCCCGCCTGGCAGACACTGAGCGCCGCCGAGCAGCAGCTTACCATCCGCGTGTTTACCGGATTAACGCTGCTCGACACCATTCAGAATATCGCCGGGGCCCCTGCGTTGATGCAGGACGCGCTGACGCCGCATGAAGAGGCGGTGCTGTCAAACATCAGCTTTATGGAAGCGGTACATGCCCGTTCGTACAGCTCGATTTTCTCTACGCTTTGCCAGACGAAAGACGTAGACGCGGCCTATGCCTGGAGTGAGGAAAATGCGCCGCTGCAACGCAAGGCGCAGATTATCCTGCAACATTACACCGCCGACAATCCGCTGAAAAAGAAAATCGCCAGCGTATTCCTGGAATCTTTCCTGTTCTATTCCGGCTTCTGGCTGCCAATGTATTTTTCCAGCCGGGGCAAGCTGACCAACACCGCCGACCTGATTCGTCTGATTATTCGTGACGAAGCGGTACATGGTTATTACATCGGCTATAAATACCAAAAAGGGCTGGAGAAACTGTCGGAATCCGAACGCGACGAATTGAAGCATTTCGCCCTTGATTTGCTGATGGAGCTGTATGACAACGAGTCTCGCTATACGGAAGAACTGTATGCCGAAACCGGTTGGGTGGCAGACGTTAACGCCTTTCTCTGTTACAACGCCAATAAAGCGTTGATGAACCTGGGCTACGAAGCGTTATTCCCCGCAGAAATGGCGGAGGTCAATCCTGCCATACTTGCTGCGCTTTCACCGAATGCGGATGAAAACCATGATTTCTTCTCCGGTTCAGGCTCCTCCTATGTGATGGGAAAAGCCATCGAAACCGAAGACGAAGACTGGAATTTTTGACGGCGATTATCGCGGTAAATATCGATCACACTTCCGCGATAATATTTTAACGGGATCACGTTTTTATCACACAATTATTTCTGTGTGATCTACACTCAATATCTGCCACATTATTCGCCTGAATTTCAGCAATTCAGGCGCGTTTTCGGTGGTCGTTACAAAAAATATCGCTCTCCCCCCACTCCACCTCAGCCCTTATATCATGGGAAATCCCGGCAAATGGCCTCCGGCAATATTTGTGTCTGAGGAAAATTCAGGGTTGTCTCAGATTCTCAGTATGTTAGGGTAGAAAAAGGTGACTATTTCTATCAGGTATCGTATCGACATAATAAATAACAGGAATCTTTCTATTGCATGGCAATTAAATTAGAAGTTAAGAATCTCTATAAGATATTTGGTGAGCATCCGCAGCGAGCTTTCAAATATATTGAAAAAGGACTTTCGAAAGAGCAAATTCTGGATAAAACAGGGCTATCGCTTGGCGTTAAAGACGCCAGTCTGGCCATTGAAGAAGGCGAGATTTTTGTCATCATGGGATTATCCGGTTCGGGTAAATCCACAATGGTACGCCTTCTCAATCGCCTGATTGAACCCACCCGCGGGCAAGTGCTGATCGACGGCGTTGATATTGCAAAAATATCTGACGCCGAGCTTCGCGAGGTGCGCAGAAAGAAAATTGCGATGGTTTTCCAGTCATTTGCATTAATGCCGCACATGACCGTACTGGATAATACGGCATTCGGCATGGAATTAGCCGGCGTTGCCGCTGAAGAGCGCCGTGAAAAAGCGCTGGATGCCTTACGCCAGGTGGGGCTGGAGAATTATGCGCACGGCTACCCGGATGAACTCTCCGGCGGTATGCGCCAGCGTGTCGGTCTGGCCCGCGCATTAGCGATCAACCCTGACATTCTGTTAATGGATGAGGCCTTCTCGGCGCTCGATCCCTTAATTCGTACCGAGATGCAGGATGAGCTGGTAAAACTACAGGCAAAACATCAGCGTACCGTCGTTTTTATTTCCCACGATCTCGATGAAGCGATGCGTATTGGCGATCGTATTGCCATTATGCAAAACGGCGAAGTCGTTCAGGTGGGAACGCCAGATGAAATTCTGAATAACCCGGCGAATGATTATGTCCGCACCTTCTTCCGTGGGGTCGATATTAGCCAGGTGTTCAGCGCCAAAGATATTGCCCGCCGCAGCCCGGTGGGATTAATTCGTAAAACGCCAGGTTTTGGTCCGCGTTCCGCACTGAAATTATTGCAGGATGAAGACCGTGAATTTGGTTATGTGATTGAACGCGGTAATAAGTTTGTCGGCATTGTTTCCATCGACTCATTAAAAGCGGCATTAAGCCAGGCGCAAGGTATTGAAGCAGCGCTTATTGACGAGTCACTGGCGGTGGATGCGCAAACACCTCTTAGCGAGTTGCTCTCTCATGTTGGCCAGGCGCCTTGTGCGGTGCCGGTTGTCGACGAGGAACAACAGTATGTCGGCATTATTTCAAAACGCATGCTGCTACAGGCTTTAGATCGCGAGGGGGCAAACAATGGCTGAACAAACTAATCCGTGGGATACCGCGCCAGCGGCGGATAGCGCCGCGCAATCCGCCGACGCCTGGGGAACGCCTTCGGGCGCGCCTGCCGATGGCGGCGGCGCAGACTGGCTGACCAGCGCGCCTGCGCCTGCGCCAGAACATTTTAATATTATGGACCCGTTCCATAAGACGCTGATCCCGCTGGACAGCTGGGTCACTGAAGGGATCGACTGGGTCGTTACGCATTTCCGCCCCGTTTTCCAGGGCATCCGTGTACCGGTGGATTACATTCTCAATGGCTTCCAGCAGCTGTTGCTGGGTATGCCAGCTCCGGTGGCGATTATCATTTTCGCACTGATCGCCTGGCAGATCTCCGGCCTGGGGATGGGGGCCGCCACGCTGGTGTCCCTGATTGCCATCGGCGCGATTGGCGCCTGGTCACAGGCGATGATTACCCTGGCGCTGGTGCTGACCGCCCTGCTGTTCTGCGTGGTCATCGGTTTGCCACTGGGGATATGGCTGGCGCGCAGTCCGCGTGCGGCGAAAATTGTCCGCCCGCTGCTGGATGCGATGCAAACAACGCCTGCGTTCGTCTATCTGGTGCCGATCGTGATGCTGTTCGGTATCGGTAACGTGCCGGGGGTGGTAGTGACCATTATCTTTGCCCTGCCGCCGATTGTGCGTCTGACCATTCTGGGGATTAACCAGGTTCCGGCGGATTTGATCGAAGCCTCACGCTCATTTGGCGCCAGTCCGCGTCAGATGCTGTTTAAAGTACAGCTACCGCTGGCCATGCCCACCATTATGGCGGGTGTTAACCAGACGCTCATGCTTGCCCTCTCCATGGTAGTGATCGCCTCTATGATTGCCGTCGGCGGGCTTGGTCAGATGGTGCTGCGTGGCATTGGCCGCCTCGACATGGGGCTGGCGACCGTCGGCGGGGTCGGTATTGTGATCCTCGCTATCATTCTGGACCGCCTGACCCAGGCCGTTGGTCGCGACTCGCGCAGCCGTGGCAACCGCCGCTGGTATACCACCGGTCCCGTTGGGCTTATCACTCGCCCTTTCGTTAAGTAATTCACCCGTTGCCCGGTGGCGCATTGCTTACCGGGTCTACAATTCATTAGCTTACACAAAATCGTTCAAGTTGCATCGCGGCGGCAAACGAATGTATCCCCAGGAGCGTACACGCAGTACGTGACCGGGGTGCATGAGTGCAGCTAACAAAGAGGCAGCTTGGAAGATGAAGTGTAATAAGGAACAACGATGCGACATAACATTCTATTTGCCACAGCGTTTGCCACCCTTGTCTCTACCAGCGCATTCGCTGCCGACCTGCCGGGCAAAGGCGTTACCGTACAGCCGGTGCAGAGCACCATCACCGAAGAAACCTTCCAGACGCTGCTGGTCAGCCGCGCGCTGGAGAAACTGGGTTATACCGTCAATAAGCCAAGCGAAGTTGATTACAACGTCGGTTACACCTCCATTGCCTCTGGCGATGCAACTTTTACCGCCGTGAACTGGCAGCCGCTGCATGATGATATGTACGCCGCTGCGGGCGGAGACAAAAAGTTCTATCGCGAGGGGGTATTCGTGACGGGCGCCGCGCAGGGTTATCTGATCGACAAGAAAACCGCTGAGCAGTACAAGATCACTAACCTCGCCCAGTTAAAAGACCCGAAAATCGCCAAAATCTTTGACACCAACGGCGACGGCAAAGCTGACATGATGGGTTGTTCGCCAGGCTGGGGTTGTGAAGCGGTGATTAACCACCAGAACAAAGCGTTCGATCTGGAAAAAACCGTCGACGTCAGCCACGGTAACTATGCCGCGATGATGGCCGACACCATCACCCGCTTCAAAGAAGGCAAGCCGATTCTGTACTACACCTGGACGCCGTACTGGGTGAGCGACGTGATGAAGCCGGGTAAAGATGTTGTCTGGTTACAGGTGCCGTTCTCTTCCCTGCCGGGCGAGCAGAAAGACATTGATACTAAACTGCCGAACGGCGCGAACTATGGCTTCCCGGTGAACACCATGCACATTGTCGCCAACAAAGCCTGGGCAGAGAAAAACCCGGCGGCGGCGAAGCTGTTCGCCATCATGAAGGTGCCGCTGGCGGATATCAACGCGCAGAACGCGATGATGCATGAAGGCAAATCGTCCGAGGCTGATGTTCAGGGTCACGTTGACGGCTGGATCAAAGCCCACCAGCAGCAGTTTGACGGCTGGGTAAAAGAAGCGCTGGCCGCGCAGAAATAACCTACTCGTCGGCCTTAAAGCTGCGCGCCATCAGGCGCAGTAACCACACCAATGCCGGATGGTGGCGCGATGCGCCTTATCCGGCCTATACGCCCTCCCCCAACCGCACAATCCATCACTCAACAAACCACTCACATTCATAAACATCCGCTATGATTGATACCCCAGGAAATCATATCTGACTCAAAATAATGACTAAATCCACTCACGGGCTTAGCCCGGCGCTGATTGTTTTAATGTCCGTGGCAACCGGTCTGGCCGTCGCCAGTAACTATTACGCCCAGCCGCTGCTCGATACCATCGCGAACAATTTCTCGCTTTCCGCCAGCTCGGCGGGCTTTATCGTTACCGCCGCTCAGTTGGGCTATGCCGCCGGATTGCTCTTTCTGGTGCCGCTGGGCGATATGTTCGAGCGCCGGACGCTCATCGTCTCCATGACGCTGCTGGCCGCAGGCGGCATGCTGATTACCGCCAGCAGCCAGTCGCTCGGTATGATGATTCTCGGCACGGCGCTCACCGGGCTGTTCTCCGTCGTGGCGCAAATCCTGGTGCCGCTGGCGGCGACGCTCGCCACGCCGGATAAGCGCGGCAAAGTGGTCGGCACCATCATGAGCGGCCTGCTGCTGGGGATTTTACTGGCGCGTACCGTTGCCGGATTGCTGGCGAATCTTGGCGGCTGGCGCACCGTCTTCTGGGTCGCTTCTGTGCTGATGGCGCTGATGGCCGTCGCGCTGTGGCGCGGTTTACCAAAGGTGAAATCAGAAACGCATCTTAACTATCCGCAGCTATTGGGTTCCGTGTTCAGCCTGTTTATCCACGACGGCCTCCTGCGCACCCGCGCGTTGTTAGGCTGCCTGACGTTCGCCAACTTCAGCATTCTCTGGACATCAATGGCCTTTTTACTGGCCGCGCCGCCGTTTAACTATTCCGAAGGAATGATTGGGCTGTTTGGTCTGGCGGGAGCCGCTGGCGCGCTGGGCGCTCGTCCGGCGGGCGGTTTTGCCGATAAAGGGAAGTCTCATCTCACCACGACTTTCGGCCTGCTGTTGCTGTTGCTCTCCTGGCTGGCTATCTGGTACGGACACAGCTCGGTGCTGGCGCTGATTATTGGCATCCTGGTGCTGGATCTCACCGTGCAGGGCGTACACATCACCAATCAGACGGTGATTTACCGCGTCCACCCGGATGCGCGTAACCGGCTCACCGCCGGGTATATGACCAGCTACTTTATCGGCGGCGCCGCCGGTTCGTTGATTTCGGCATCGGCCTGGCAGCATGCCGGCTGGGCCGGCGTTTGTCTGGCCGGTACCACCGTCGCCGCGCTCAATCTACTGGTCTGGTGGCGAGGTTTTCACCGACAAGAAGCCGCAAATTAAGCAGATGGCAAGCGTTTACCTTTGATTGAGCTCCCCAGGGTGTTAAGGCGTCCCCCACTCTGTTAAGGTTATATGATTCATTTATGCTGGTTATTTTAACATCGGTGACGAATCAGATAATCTTATGGAAAGCCCTGCACCCCAGTCTGAGCCCCGTCCGGCAACATTAACGGAAGGATTCAAAGACAGTTTACCGATAGTCATAAGTTATATTCCGGTGGCGTTTGCGTTTGGCCTTAACGCCACCCGTCTGGGCTTTACTCCCCTCGAAAGCGTTTTTTTCTCCTGCATTATTTACGCAGGCGCCAGCCAGTTCGTCATCACCACCATGCTCGCGGCGGGCAGCACATTATGGGTCGCCGCGCTGACCGTGATGGCGATGGACGTACGCCATGTGCTGTACGGCCCTTCCCTGCGTAGTCGCATCAGCCAACGGCTCAGTAAACCTAAAACCGCCCTGTGGGCATTTGGCCTCACCGATGAAGTGTTTGCTGCCGCCACGGCCAAACTGGTACGGGATAACCGCCGCTGGAGTGAAAACTGGATGATCGGCATCGCGTTCTGCTCCTGGGCTTCCTGGGTGCTCGGCACGGTCATTGGCGCATTTTCCGGGAGCGGATTGCTGAAAGGCTTCCCCGCCGTTGAGGCGGCATTAGGTTTTATGCTGCCAGCCCTGTTTATGAGCTTTTTGCTCGCCTCTTTTCAACGCAAACAAACGCTGTGCGTCACGGCGGCGTTAATCGGCGCGCTGGCAGGCGTCACGCTGTTTTCCATTCCTGCGGCTATCCTGGCGGGTATCGCCAGCGGGTGTCTGACCGCCTTGATCCAGTCGTTCTGGCAAGGAGCGCCCGATGAGTTATGAGGTTTTGCTGCTGGGGCTGCTGGTTGGCTGCGCCAATTATTGTTTTCGTTATTTACCGCTTCGTCTGCGAATGGGAAACACCCGTCCCGCCAGGCGCGGGGCAACGGGCGTGTTGCTCGACACCATTGGCATCGCGTCCATCTGCGCCCTGCTGGTGGTGTCTACGGCTCCCGAAGTGATGCACGACGCCAGCCGGTTCATTCCGACGCTGGTCGGGTTTGCCGTCCTGGGCGTCAGTTTCTACAAGACGCGCAGCATCATCATCCCAACGCTACTGAGCGCTCTGGGCTATGGACTCGCCTGGAAGATAGGGGTCATTTTATAACCCAAAAGAATCATTTTAAATTAATAATACATTTACTTTATTTGTCACTGTCGTTACTATATCGGCTGAAATTAATGAGGTCATGCCCAAATGGATAGTTCGTTTACGCCCATTGAACAAATGCTAAAATTTCGCGCCAGCCGCCACGAAGAGTTTCCTTACCAGGAGATCCTTCTGACCCGCCTTTGCATGCATATGCAAGGCAAACTGCTGGAAAACCGCAATAAGATGCTGAAAGCTCAAGGGATTAACGAGACGTTGTTTATGGCGTTGATTACGCTGGAGTCTCAGGAAAACCACAGTATTCAGCCATCTGAACTGAGTTGCGCGCTGGGCTCGTCCCGTACCAACGCAACACGTATCGCAGATGAGTTAGAGAAACGCGGCTGGATCGAACGTCGTGAAAGCGATAACGACCGTCGCTGCCTGCATCTGCAACTGACTGAGAAAGGTCACGCGTTTTTGCGCGAGGTGTTACCGCCTCAGCATCACTGCCTGCACCAGCTATGGTCCTCTCTCAGCACCGCCGAAAAAGATCAACTTGAGCACATCACTCGTAAGCTCCTGACGCGTCTCGATCAGATGGATCAGGATGGCGCCGTTCTTGAGGCGCTACGCTAACGCGTCGACACGCTCAATCATCCAGATTTATAAAAGAAAAAACTGACAGGCCAGCACGTCATACTGCTGGCCTTTCTGACAAAAACGTCGGCCCAGCCGATATGAAAAATAAGATCGTGGAGAACAACATGAGCGCAAATGCGGAGACTCAAACCCCGCAGCAACCGGTTAAGAAGAATGGCAAACGTAAAAGCGCGCTAATCCTTTTAACCTTGCTCTTTATCGCAATTGCCGTGGCATATGGGATTTATTGGTTTTTAGTACTGCGTCATATCGAAGAAACGGATGATGCGTACGTGGCAGGGAACCAGGTTCAAATCATGGCGCAGGTATCAGGCAGCGTGACGAAAGTCTGGGCTGATAACACTGACTTTGTAAAACAGGGCGACGTGCTGGTCACGCTCGACCAGACGGATGCCAGACAGGCATTCGAAAAAGCGAAAACGGCGCTGGCCTCCAGCGTTCGCCAGACGCACCAGTTGATGATCAATAGCAAGCAGCTCCAGGCCAGCATTGAAGTGCAGAAAACCGCACTGGCGCAGGCACAAAGCGACTTTAATCGTCGCGTGCCGCTGGGCAATGCGAACCTGATCGGTCGCGAAGAGCTGCAACACGCGCGTGATGCCGTCGCCAGCGCGCAGGCGCAGCTGGATGTGGCAATTCAGCAATATAACGCAAACCAGGCGATGATCCTCGGCAGCAAGCTGGAAGATCAGCCTGCCGTGCAACAGGCGGCCACGGAAGTGCGCAACGCCTGGCTGGCGCTGGAACGTACCAAAATCGTCAGCCCGATGACCGGCTACGTCTCCCGCCGCGCCGTACAGCCTGGCGCGCAGATTAGCCCGACCACGCCGCTGATGGCGGTCGTGCCTGCCACCAACCTGTGGGTGGACGCGAACTTCAAAGAGACGCAGCTCGCCCATATGCGTATCGGCCAACCGGCAACGGTCATCAGCGATATTTACGGCGATGACGTGAAATACACCGGTAAGGTTGTCGGCCTGGATATGGGGACAGGCAGCGCCTTCTCCCTGCTTCCGGCGCAAAACGCTACCGGCAACTGGATCAAGGTCGTGCAGCGCTTGCCTGTACGTATTGAACTGGATGCGCAGCAACTGGCGCAGCATCCGCTGCGTATCGGCTTATCAACCCTCGTCACCGTGGATACGTCGAACCGCGACGGACAGGTGCTGGCAAGCCAGGTTCGTAGTACCCCGGTTTCTGAGAGTAACGCACGAGAAATTAATCTCGCTCCGGTCAATAAGCTGATCGAAGAGATTGTGCAGGCCAACGCGGGATAATCCTGAGGTGCGTGTAATGCAACAGCAAAAACCGCTGGAAGGCGCGCAGCTGGTCATTATGACGATTGCGCTGTCGCTGGCGACATTCATGCAGGTGCTGGACTCCACCATTGCTAACGTGGCGATCCCCACCATCGCCGGGAACCTTGGCTCATCGTTGAGCCAGGGGACATGGGTTATCACCTCATTCGGGGTGGCGAACGCGATCTCCATCCCGATTACCGGCTGGCTGGCGAAACGCGTCGGGGAAGTGAAGCTGTTCATGTGGTCAACCGTCGCCTTTGCCATTGCGTCATGGGCGTGCGGGGTCTCCAACAGTCTGAACATGCTGATCTTCTTCCGCGTGATTCAGGGTGTCGTCGCAGGGCCGTTAATCCCGCTCTCACAGAGCCTGTTGCTGAATAACTATCCTCCCGCAAAACGTTCTATCGCGCTGGCGCTATGGTCGATGACGGTGATTGTCGCGCCGATCTGCGGCCCGATACTGGGCGGCTACATCAGCGATAACTATCACTGGGGCTGGATTTTCTTCATCAACGTGCCGATTGGGGTTGCGGTCGTGCTGATGACGCTGCAAACCCTGCGCGGTCGCGAGACCCGCACCGAGCAGCGACGTATCGACGCTATCGGCCTGGCGCTGCTGGTGATTGGTATCGGCAGTCTACAGATCATGCTTGACCGCGGGAAAGAGCTGGACTGGTTCGCCTCGCAAGAGATTATCATCCTGACCGTGGTCGCCGTCATTGCCATCAGTTTCCTGATTGTCTGGGAGCTGACCGACGATAACCCAATCGTTGACCTCTCCTTGTTCAAGTCGCGTAACTTTACGATTGGCTGTTTGTGTATCAGTCTCGCCTATATGCTCTATTTCGGCGCGATTGTGTTGTTACCGCAGCTGTTGCAGGAGGTATACGGCTATACCGCGACGTGGGCCGGCCTGGCCTCAGCGCCGGTCGGGGTAATCCCGGTGATCCTGTCGCCGATTATCGGACGTTTCGCCCACAAGCTGGATATGCGCAGGCTGGTCACGTTCAGCTTTATCATGTATGCCGTCTGCTTTTACTGGCGTGCGTGGACGTTTGAACCGGGTATGGATTTCGGCGCATCGGCCTGGCCGCAGTTTATTCAGGGCTTCGCCGTAGCCTGCTTCTTTATGCCGCTCACCACCATCACGCTCTCCGGCTTGCCGCCTGAGCGTCTGGCGGCGGCGTCGAGTCTGTCTAACTTTACGCGAACGCTGGCGGGGTCAATTGGTACATCAATCACCACCACCATGTGGACCAACCGTGAAGCGATGCACCATTCGCAATTGACCGAGTCGGTGAATCCGTACAACCCCAATGCCCAGGCGATGTACGATCAGCTACAGGGGCTGGGGATGACGCAGCAGCAGGCGTCAGGCTGGATCGCCCAGCAGATTACCAATCAGGGGCTGATTATTTCCGCCAATGAGATCTTCTGGATGTCGGCCGGGATCTTCCTCGTGCTGCTTGGGCTGGTCTGGTTCGCCAAACCACCTTTCGGCGCGGGCGGCGGCGGTGGAGGCGCGCATTAATAAAAAAGCCAGTTCATGATGAACTGGCTTTTTTTTTGCCGGATGGCGGCTGCGCCTTATCCGGCCTACAGAACGCGCACATTGTAGGCCCGGTAAGCATCGCGCCACCGGGCATTGCATTCGACTAGATATGCAGTTCCTGCAATTTATCTTTCGGCAGGGCCAGCTCTTCGTTGCTGTTGATGCGAACGTCGTGTTCCAGAATATGACGTGCAATATCCTGCGCTTCGCTCAGAGAGTGCATCTGATACGTACCGCACTGATAAACATTCAGCTCCGGGATCTGATTCTGCTCCTTCACTTTCAGCACGTCAGCCATCGCGGCTTTCCAGGCGTCTGCCACACGTTGTTCGTCAGGCGTACCGATCAGGCTCATGTAGAAACCGGTACGGCAGCCCATCGGGGAGATATCGATAATCTCAACGCCGTTGCCGTTCAGATGATTACGCATAAAGCCAGCGAACAGGTGCTCCAGCGTATGGATACCCTTCTCAGGCATCACTTCTTTATTCGGGATGCAGAAACGCAGGTCAAACACGGTAATGGTATCGCCATGCGGGGTGTTCATCGTTTTCGCGACCCGGACTGCTGGTGCTTCCATCCGGGTATGATCGACTGTGAAGCTATCTAACAACGGCATTTAGCCACCTCCGATAATATTTTTTAAAATAAACTGAACTCTTCGTTCCGGGGCGAGTCTGAGTATGTGAAAGACGCGCATTTGTTATCATCATCCCTGTTTTCAGAGATGAAATTTTGGCCACTCACGAGTGGCCTTTTTCTTTTCTGTCAGGCGTGCTTTTCCAGCCACGCATCAAACGGTTCGGTATCCGCCGCTTCAACCTCAAGCTGACGACGCGTTGACGCCTCACGCTCAGCAATGAAGTCCTCTTCACGCAAAATCTCCAGCGGTTCTTCGCGCAGCAGATTGCGATAAGCCTCGCCCAGCGCTTTGCCGGTGCCGCCAATCCCGGTATCAATCATCGATCGCAGAATACGCGCTGAGAACGTCAGTTCCGGGTTGTCGAAACAGGCAACCAGTTCATCACATACCTTCTGATAATCCTCTCCCCCGTGGATGCTGTCCAGCGTTTGCGCCACACGTTTCAGGTCGCGGAACAGATCTTTACCCACTTTCGGCAGCGGGAACTGCGCGGTTTCACAGCCAATCCCTAACGTCAGCCCCGGTTTACGCCCTTCCAGAATCACCCGATTCCAGTTCGTGCGCGTACACAGCAGCTCGTCGCTGCTCATTTCCGGCGCATCGGCCAGTACGCACCAGACCATAAACAGATCCAGGAAACGCACCTGCTGCTCGTCCACGCCAATGGGCGAGAACGGGTTAATATCCAGCGAACGCACTTCGATATATTCAATCCCGCCGCGCAGAAGCGCATCTGACGGCGTTTCTCCGCTACGCGTCACGCGTTTAGGGCGGATCGGCGCATACAGCTCGTTCTCAATCTGTAGCACGTTGCTGTTGATTTGCAGGCGTTTACCGTCCTTCTCCAGACCGATCTCCGCATACTCCGTGGACGGCGTTTTGATCGCGCGCTTCAATCCTGCCACATATTCATGCAGATCGTTAAACGTAATTCCAAGATTGCTTTGCGACTTATTGGTATAACCCAGGTCGCTCAAACGCAGCGACGTTGCATACGGCAGGTAGTACATACCGCAGTCCGTTTTTTCAAACGGCAGCGTGGTGGGTTTGCCCTGCAAGAATGAGGAACAAATAGCCGGAGAGGCGCCAAACAGATACGGAATGACCCACCCAAAACGGTAATAGTTACGGATCAGGCGGAAATAACCTGCGGAAATTTTCTCTTTCGCATCTTCCCCGTCCACGACGCCACACTTCGCCTGCCAGAATGCCATCGGCAGCGAAAAATTGTAGTGTACGCCGGAGATGGTTTGCATCAACGCGCCGTAACGGTTTTTCAACCCTTCCCGATAAAGCGTTTTCAAACGACCAATATTTGACGTACCGTACTGCGCCAGCTCAATATCCTGCCCTTCAGCAATATAGCAAGGCATACTCAGCGGCCACATCCGCTCATCACCCAAATTTCTGGCCGTATAGCGATGCAGGTCGCGCATCAATGTGAGCATATGCTGAATATCGCCGTCTACCGGGGTAATAAACTCCAGCAGGGCTTCAGCAAAATCTGTCGTGACCCATTTGTGCGTCAGCGCCGAGCCTAACGCGTCAGGATGACCCGTGGTTGCCAGCGTGCCATCAGCGTTAACACGCAGCGTTTCGCGCTCCAGCCCGCGTTGAATCCCCTTTAGTGCCTGAGGATGCCTTTCCAGCCAGGTCAGAGCCTGTGATACGTCCGGGATCAAATTGACCTCCCGCCTGTCAAAATCGTTTTAATTAGCATAATTGTAATGGTGACGGTAAATGTCTATCCCACAATTAGTGCCACCACATAATGCCCTGAACCGTAGCGGCTGCGACGATAACGTAACGCAACGCTTTGCCAAGGCATAAAAAAAAGAGCACTGGCCCCCACGAGATGCGCATCCATCCCGCTAACAGGCACAGCAAATCACCGATAACCGGCGCCCAGCTTAATAATAGTGTGACTGCACCGTAGCGCTTAAGCCAGCCAGTGGCTTTTTCCTGCCAGCGCGATGTTTTGCGCAACGGAAAAAAACGCCCAAGGATAACGTTAGTTAACCCTCCAAGGCTATTACCCATTGTTGCTGTTAAGACTAAGACCCAGGGATGACTTACCCCGGAGACTAACATGGCAACTAAAACAACTTCGGAATTACCGGGCAACAGCGTGGCGCTGAGAAAACTGCTGGCAAACAGTGACAGGAGCGACAACCCGTCACTCACAATAGTCGAACGTCCACGGCATCCATTCCCGCCGCGCGTGCTGCCTGCAAGCCGAAATCAGCATCCTCAAACACGACGCATTGCGTCGGCACAACGCCCATACGCTCCGCACACAGCAGGAACGTGTCCGGCGCGGGTTTGTGGTGCAGAACATGATCCGCAGCGACAACCGCATCAAAATAACGACGCAGCCCCAGATGGGTCAATAGCGCTTCGGCAATTGCACTTTCGCTGCCCGTTCCCACCGACAGAGGTCGACGGCCGTACCAGGCTTTGACCACCTCAACCAGCGGCAGAGGCTCTACGCTATCCAGCAACATGCTTTTCACTGCATCAGTTTTTTCTTGCGCCAGCGCATGAGGGTCAAGATCCGCGTGATTCAGTTCGATAATCGACTGCGCGATACGCCAGGTTGGAGAGCCGTTAAGCGCCACCATCGCTTGCAGATCAAAGCGAAGGCCATAGCGCCCTAATACCTCGTCCCACGCCTTACGGTGCGTCGGCTCGGTATCCAGGATGGTGCCATCCATATCAAAAATCAAACCCGCATAACGTTCGTACATCGTGTTCTCACAAACCAAATGACCAGATGTTACTTTATCGCAATTGACTGATTTTGTCGCTGACAGAGAAATGAGGATTGTTCAGGGTAGAGAGGTAATGGAGGTATTCAGGAGAAGATGGTGCATCCGGGAGGATTACTCGGCTGCGCCTCGCCCTACGGGCCGTTGCTGAAGCAACGTTATCCTCCCTGGTGC
>NZ_JAOWFU010000027.1:0-29636 GCF_030333525.1 Citrobacter sp. CK188 | reverse complement strand
ACCCGGCGGCCTGTGTGCCGTTGTTCCGTGTCAGTGGAGGCGCATTATAGGGAGTTATTCCGGCCTGACAAGGGGAAATTAGAAAAAACTTATCAACCGTTCGTTTTTTGGACGTTTTGCATATCACCCTTTTATTTTTGCCTGGTTTTTAAACAAAAACGAGCCCGAATGGGCCCGTTTTTTATTATTTGTGACTTACTGCACTGCCACAATGCGATCGTCATTCGCCTCCAGACGAATCGCTTTACCCGGAATCAGCTCACCAGACAAGATTTGCTGCGCCAGCGGGTTTTCAATCTGCTGCTGAATTGCACGTTTCAATGGACGCGCCCCGTAAACCGGATCGTAACCATTCGCGCTCAGCAATTTCAGCGCATCATCAGAGATATGGATTTCATACCCGCGCTCTTCCAGACGTTTGTACAGACGCTGCAACTGGATCTGTGCAATAGAAGCGATATGTTTTTCACCCAACGGATGGAATACCACGACCTCATCTATACGGTTAATGAATTCCGGGCGGAAGTTGTGGCTGACCACACCAAGCACCAGTTCTTTCATATGGCCGTAATCCAGCTCACCGAAACGCTCCTGGATCAGATCGGAACCGAGGTTTGAGGTCATAATGACAACCGTGTTGCGGAAGTCGACCGTTCTCCCTTGCCCGTCCGTCAGACGGCCATCATCCAACACCTGCAACAGAATGTTGAATACATCAGGATGCGCTTTCTCAACTTCGTCCAGCAGTATGACGGAATAAGGACGACGACGTACCGCTTCCGTCAGATAACCGCCCTCTTCATAACCCACATATCCCGGAGGCGCGCCAACCAGACGAGACACGGAGTGTTTTTCCATGAACTCAGACATGTCGATACGCACCATCGCGTCATCGCTATCAAACATAAAGTTTGCCAGCGCCTTGCACAGTTCGGTTTTACCCACCCCGGTCGGCCCAAGGAACAGGAACGAACCAATTGGACGATTCGGGTCGGCCAGTCCCGCACGGCTACGGCGAATGGCATTCGATACAGCTTCAACGGCCTCGTTCTGCCCAATCACGCGGCTGTGTAATTCCTGCTCCATACGCAGCAGTTTTTCACGTTCGCCTTCAAGCATTCTGGCAACCGGAATCCCCGTCCACCGCGCCAGCACTTCAGCTATTTCCGCATCCGTCACTTTATTGCGTAACAGACGCATGGTTTTACCTTCAGATTGAGTCGCCGCTTCCAGCTGTTTTTCCAGCTCAGGGATTTTGCCGTACTGAAGTTCAGACATCCGCGCCAGATCGCCCACACGACGCGCCTGTTCGATGGCGATCTTCGCCTGCTCCAGTTCGGCCTTAATGGTCTGCGTACCGGACAGAGAGGCTTTCTCTGCTTTCCACTCTTCTTCTAATTCAGAGTACTGGCGTTCTTTGTCATCCAGTTCCTCGTTGAGCATATCGAGGCGTTTTTTGCTCGCCTCATCAGACTCTTTCATTAACGCCTGCTGTTCCAGCTTGAGCTGAATAATACGGCGGTCGAGCCTGTCCAGTTCTTCCGGCTTGGAGTCAATCTGCATACGGATGCTGGATGCAGCTTCATCGATCAGGTCGATGGCTTTATCCGGCAACTGGCGATCGGAAATGTAGCGGTGAGATAAGGTTGCCGCCGCCACAATCGCCGGGTCAGTAATCTGCACATGGTGGTGCAGCTCATAACGTTCTTTAAGACCACGCAGAATAGCGATGGTATCTTCCACAGACGGTTCCGCGACGAACACTTTCTGGAAACGACGTTCCAGCGCCGCATCTTTTTCGATGTACTGGCGATATTCGTCCAGCGTCGTGGCGCCCACACAGTGCAGTTCCCCACGCGCCAGCGCCGGTTTCAGCATGTTCCCGGCATCCATTGCGCCATCGGCTTTACCCGCGCC
Source organism: Citrobacter sp. CK188 (assembly GCF_030333525.1). NCBI lineage: Bacteria > Pseudomonadati > Pseudomonadota > Gammaproteobacteria > Enterobacterales > Enterobacteriaceae > Citrobacter > Citrobacter sp. CK188. The sequence goes on along the minus strand of NZ_JAOWFU010000027.1, from coordinate 27,719 downwards.
GACCATCGTGTGTAATTCATCGATAAACAGGATGACGTTGCCTTCCTGTTTGGCGAGATCGTTCAGCACGCCTTTCAGACGCTCTTCAAACTCACCGCGATACTTCGCCCCGGCCACCAGCGCGCCCATATCCAGCGCCAGTACGCGACGGCCTTTCAGCCCTTCCGGCACTTCGCCATTAATGATTCGCTGCGCCAGCCCTTCGACAATCGCCGTTTTACCGACCCCCGGTTCACCAATTAATACCGGGTTGTTTTTAGTACGGCGTTGCAGTACCTGAATGGTACGGCGAATTTCTTCATCACGACCAATCACCGGATCGAGCTTGCCCTGCTCCGCGCGCTCGGTCAGGTCGACGGTATATTTTTGCAAGGCCTGACGTTGGTCTTCAGCCCCTTGATCGTTCACGCTTTCACCTCCGCGCATTTGTTCAACTGCCTGAGTGATATTGGCGGTGGTCGCCCCGGCCGATTTCAGTAGGTCGGTCAGCGTGCCGCGAGACTCAAGCGCAGCCAGAACGAACAGTTCCGACGAAATAAAGTTGTCCCCACGTTTTTGCGCCAGCTTGTCGCAAAGATTCAGTACACGCACCAGATCCTGAGACGGCTGTACGTCGCCGCCGGTGCCTTCCACCTGCGGTAAACGGCTCAGCGCCTGATCAATACTCGTGCGTAACTGGCCAGCATTAATGCCAGCGGACGTTAATAAAGGACGTACCGATCCCCCTTCCTGATTCAGTAAGGCGCTCATTAAATGAAGAGGTTCGATGAATTGGTTGTCGTGCCCCAGTGCGAGCGACTGGGCATCGGCAAGAGCAAGCTGGAATTTATTAGTAAGACGATCCAGACGCATAACTCCTCCCATAACAGGTCAAAATTGCTACTGGAGATTAAATGAGGTCATCCCTCAATTATTCAAGGTGAATGACCTGAATTATGTGAAAAGAAAATTACACGTACCGGATCGTCTTGATTCTTTAGGTTATATCAGCCAAATAAAACTTGCCATACGACCTGTGATCTTGTCGCGACGATAAGAGAAGAAAGTCTCACTTTCGCTGTAAGTACAGCGATCGCCGCCATAGACGCTTTCAACTCCCACATTCGCCAGACGTTGACGCGCAAGCTGATAAATATCCGCCAGATATTTTTCACCGCGCGCCTGAAATGCGCTGCTCGCCTTCGCATCTTTTGCGATAAACGCTTCACGCACTTCAGCCCCCACTTCAAAAGCAGCAGGGCCAATAGCCGGACCCAGCCAGGCGATAATGTTTTCAGGTTTATCGGCAAAGCAGGCGACCGTCTCTTCCAGCACACCTTCACATAATCCGCGCCAGCCCGCATGAGCCGCCGCCACTTCCGTTCCCGCGCGATTACAAAACAACACGGGCAAACAGTCCGCCGTCATCACCGCGCAAACGGTGCCGGGGGTATTGCTGTACGACGCATCCGCACGTTTGGATGCATAAGGCTCGCCGGTGAGTTTCAGCACGTCCTTGCCATGCACCTGTTCAAGCCAGACGGGTTTTGACGGCAAATTGCCCGCAGCAAAGAGTCTCTTGCGATTCTCTTCCACATGTTCCGGGTTATCGCCACAATGGGCGCCCAGGTTCAGAGAATCGTAAGGCGGTAAGCTAACACCGCCTGTACGTACAGAACTACAGGCTGCAACCCCCTCCGGGGTTGGCCACTGCGGAACAATTAGCTTACTCATAGCCAGTCTACATCATCCTTATGTTCTTCGAAGTCAGCGCGCATCACGTCAATCAGCTCCACCATATCCTGCGGAATCGGCGCATGCCACTCCATTTCAATACCGGAAATCGGATGGTAAAGACGCAGCATTGTCGCGTGCAGCGCCTGGCGATCAAACTGACGCAACGTGGAGATAAACGCTTCCGATGCCCCCTTCGGTGGACGCGGACGACCGCCATACACCTGATCGCCCACCAGCGGATGCGTGATATGCGCCATGTGCACGCGGATCTGGTGCGTACGTCCGGTTTCCAGACGCAACCGCAGACGCGTATGCACACGGAAATGTTCCATGATGCGGTAGTGAGTCACCGCCGGTTTCCCCATTGGATGCACTGACATATGGGTTCGTTTGGTCGGGTGACGGCTGATCGGTTCATCTACCGTACCGCCCGCCGTCATATGTCCAATCGCGACCGCTTCATACTCACGGGTGATTTCACGCAGCTGCAAAGACTCCACCAGTCGCGTTTGCGCCGGAACCGTTTTCGCCACCACCATCAGACCTGTGGTGTCTTTATCCAGACGATGCACAATACCCGCGCGCGGTACGTCAGCAATCGGCGGGTAGTAATGCAACAGCGCGTTCAGTACCGTACCATCAGGATTACCGGCGCCAGGGTGAACCACTAAATCGCGCGGTTTGTTGATGACAAGGATATCGTCATCTTCGTAGACGATATCCAGCGGGATATCCTGCGGCTCAAAGCGGATCTCTTCGTCGATTTCCGCGTTAATGGAAACCTGTTCGCCGCCCAATACTTTTTCTTTCGGTTTATCGCAAAGTTTACCGTTGACCAGCACGCGCCGATCGAGAATCCATTCTTTTATGCGCGAACGTGAATAATCCGGGAACATTTCGGCCAAAGCCTGATCTAAGCGTTGACCGAGTTGGTTTTCGGATACCGTTGCGGTGAGTTGTACTCGTTGTGCCATATACAGCTTCTTCGTTTAACGTTGGGTTTTACGGCTTTGCCGTTTAATATAGTGTGCTATTGTAGCTGGTCTTAACCGGGAGCAGGAACAGAGAATCTCCCGTAAAACATTTTGAGGAAAGTCAAAACGTCATGACGCGCATGAAATATCTGGTGGCAGCAGCCACGTTGAGCCTGTTTTTGGCGGGTTGCTCTGGTTCAAAGGAAGAGGTGCCCGATAATCCGCCTAACGAAATCTACGCGACTGCCCAGCAAAAGCTGCAGGACGGTAACTGGAAACAGGCAATAACGCAATTGGAAGCGTTGGATAACCGTTATCCATTTGGACCGTATTCTCAGCAGGTGCAGTTGGATCTGATCTACGCCTACTACAAAAACGCCGATCTGCCGTTAGCTCAGGCCGCCATCGATCGTTTTATTCGCCTCAATCCGACGCACCCGAATATTGATTATGTCATGTATATGCGCGGTCTGACCAATATGGCGCTGGATGACAGCGCGCTGCAAGGTTTCTTCGGCGTCGATCGTAGCGATCGCGATCCGCAGCACGCCCGAGCTGCATTCAATGATTTCTCAAAGCTGGTGCGTAGCTATCCGAACAGCCAGTACACGACCGACGCCACCAAACGTCTGGTCTTCCTGAAAGATCGTCTGGCGAAGTATGAATACTCCGTTGCCGACTACTACACCGCTCGCGGCGCATGGGTTGCCGTGGTAAACCGTGTGGAAGGTATGCTGCGCGACTTCCCGGATACGCAGGCGACGCGCGACGCTCTGCCGCTGATGGAAAACGCTTATCGTCAGATGCAGATGACGACTCAGGCTGACAAAGTGGCAAAAATTATCGCCGCCAATGGTCGCAACACCTGATTGCGTACTGAACGCAAAACGGCAGCCCGAAGGCTGCCGTTTTTTTATCCATTTTACGCTGTTGCTGAAGCGGTTTCAGTACAACGCATCCCGTCAAATATGGCTCCCTTTCGGCTATTCCTCAAGTAAAAAATCCGTTGTTCCTGCGATAACTCACAAAAAGGCTTCCTTGACAAAAAGTGACAAAATAATGTGATTTAAATCACGCTTTTTGACATTGGGAACGGTATGCTGGAATCACCAAGACGGGAAAGACAAGAGGTAAAATTTATGACAATGAACATTACCAGTAAACAAATGGAAATTACTCCGGCAATACGCCAGCATGTCGCAGACCGTCTCGCCAAACTAGAAAAATGGCAAACTCACCTGATTAATCCACATATCATTCTGTCTAAGGAGCCACAGGGTTTCATCGCTGATGCCACCATCAATACCCCGAACGGACATCTGGTCGCCAGCGCAAAACACGAAGATATGTACGCCGCCATTAACGATTTGATCAACAAGCTGGAACGGCAGCTCAATAAAGTGCAGCACAAAGGCGAAGCCCGTCGTGCCACAACTTCAGTAAAAGACGCCAACTTCGTCGAAGCAGAAGAAGAGTAGTCCCTTACATTGAGTGTATCGCCAACGCGCCTTCGGGCGCGTTTTTTGTTGACAGGATTAAAACAGTACGGGTACTTTACTGAAGTCGCTAAAGGAAACTGACATGAAACTTATCCCGTTCTTCTTCGCATTCTTTTTTACCTTCCCCTGAATGGGAGGCGTTTCGTCGTGTGAAAAAGAATGCGAAGACGAACAATAAGGCCTCCCACACGGGAGGCCTTTTTTATTGATAACAAGAAAGGCAACACTATGACATCGGAAAACCCGTTACTGGCGCTGCGAGAGAAAATAAGCGCTCTGGATGTAAAATTACTGGCCTTACTGGCGGAGCGTCGTGAGCTGGCCGTTGAAGTCGGGAAAGCGAAGCTGCTTTCTCATCGCCCGGTGCGTGATATCGATCGCGAGCGCGACCTGCTGGACAGACTGATCGCGCTTGGCAAAGCCCATCATCTGGACGCGCACTATATTACTCGCCTGTTCCAACTCATCATTGAAGATTCCGTCCTTACCCAGCAGGCGCTGTTGCAGCAACATCTGAACAAAATTAACCCGCATTCAGCGCGTATTGCCTTTCTTGGACCAAAAGGGTCGTACTCGCACCTCGCTGCGCGTCAGTATGCCGCCCGCCATTTTGAACAGTTTATTGAAAGCGGCTGCGCAAAATTCGCTGATATCTTTAATCAGGTCGAAACCGGGCAAGCGGACTACGCCGTCGTGCCGATTGAAAACACCAGTTCAGGCGCGATCAACGACGTCTACGATCTGTTGCAGCACACCAGCCTCTCTATCGTGGGCGAGATGACCATTACCATCGACCACTGCGTGCTGGTTTCAGGGACGACCGATTTAAACACCATTGAGACGGTCTACAGCCACCCGCAGCCGTTCCAGCAGTGCAGTAAATTCCTTAACCGCTATCCGCACTGGAAAATTGAGTACACTGAAAGCACCTCTGCGGCGATGGAAAAAGTGGCGCAGGCGAACTCTCCACGCGTGGCGGCACTGGGTAGCGAAGCCGGTGGCGTGCTGCATGGGCTACAGGTGCTGGAAAGAATCGAAGCCAACCAGACGCAGAATATTACCCGTTTCGTGGTGCTGGCGCGCAAAGCCGTCAATGTTTCCGACCAGGTCCCGGCGAAAACCACGCTGCTGATCGCCACGGGTCAACAGGCAGGTGCACTGGTTGAGGCGCTGCTGGTGCTGCGCAACCACAACCTGATCATGACCAAACTGGAGTCCCGTCCGATTCACGGCAACCCGTGGGAAGAGATGTTTTATCTCGATATCCAGGCCAACCTGGAATCACCGGAGATGAAAAAAGCGCTGAAAGAGTTAGGGGAAATTACCCGCTCAATGAAGGTACTGGGCTGCTACCCCAGCGAGAACGTTGTGCCTGTCGATCCGAACTAACTGTTTGATAATGCCGGATAGCGCTACGCTTATCCGGCCTACGATTCATGCAATTTTGTAGGCCGAATAAGACGCACCAGCGTCGCCATCAGGCATCTCACTTATTGTCGGCTATCGTTAGCCTGGCGTAACAACGTGCGACTTTCGTTCTGGAAGCGTTTGGCATAATCACCAAACCAATGCTCAACCTTGCGGAAACTGTCGATAAAGGCCTGCTTGTCGCCCTGCTCCAGCAAACCAATCGCGTCGCCAAAACGTTTATAGTAGCGTTTGATCAGCGCCAGGTTATTTTCCGACGACATAATAATATCGGCATACAGCTGCGGATCCTGCGCAAACAGTCGCCCAACCATCGCCAGTTCGAGACGGTAAATCGGTGACGACAGCGCCAGCAGTTGTTCCAGCTGGACATTCTCTTCCGCCAGGTGCAAACCGTAAGCGAACGTCGCGAAGTGACGCAGCGCCTGAATAAACGCCATATTCTGATCGTGCTCAACGGCGCTAATCCGATGCAGCCGCGCGCCCCACACCTGAATTTGCTCAAGGAACCACTGGTACGCCTCCGGCTGACGGCCATCGCACCAGACAACCACCTGCTTTGCCAGACTGCCGCTGTCCGGGCCAAACATCGGGTGTAAGCCCAGTACCGGGCCATCGTGCGCCGCCATCATCGCCTGTAGCGGTCCGTTTTTAACCGATGCAAGATCGACCAGAATACAGTCCGCAGGCAAACGCGGTAATTTCGCGATCACCTGCTCCGTGATATGAATCGGCACACTTACGATCACCATCCCGGCATCGGCCACGATCTCCTGCGCCCGTCCCCAGTCCTGTTGCTCAAGTATGCGTACCTGATATCCCGACAGCGTGAGCATTTTTTCAAACAAACGGCCCATCTGACCGCCGCCGCCGACGATAACCACCGGGCGCAGAGAAGGACAAAGCGTCTTAAACCCTTTGTCATTCTCACTGGAGTAAGACTCACGCATCACCCGACGCAAGACGTCTTCAATCAGATCGGGAGGAACGCCAAGCGCTTCCGCCTCCGCACGGCGTGAAGCCAGCATAGACGCCTCACGCTCAGGCACGTAAATCGGCAGCCCAAAGCGGCTTTTCACTTCACCGACTTCGGCCACCAGCTCCAGGCGCTTAGCCAGTAAATCCAGCAGCGCCTTATCCACTTCATCTATTTGATCGCGTAACGCGGTCAACTCAGCAACCATAACCAACCTCTTATGCTACACGCGCCACCAGTTGGCCATTCAGGTCCTGATGAATTTCACGCAGCAGTGCATCCGTGGCTTCCCAGCTGATACACGCATCCGTAACAGACACGCCGTATTTCATTTCACTGCGCGGTTGCTCGGAGGACTGGTTGCCTTCGTGAATATTACTTTCAATCATCAAGCCAATAATGGAACGGTTGCCGTCTTTGATCTGCGCGACCACAGACTCTGCCACGGCAGGCTGGCGACGGTAATCTTTATTCGAGTTACCATGGCTGCAATCTACCATCAGAGACGGGCGGAGTCCTGCCTGTTCCATCTCTTTTTCACACTGCGCGACATCTGCCGGGCTGTAGTTTGGCGCTTTCCCACCGCGCAGAATGACATGGCCATCCGGGTTGCCCTGCGTTTGCAGCAGAGCGACCTGCCCCGCCTGGTTGATACCGACAAAACGGTGTGACTGAGCAGCGGCACGCATGGCGTTAATCGCCGTCGCCAGGCTGCCATCCGTCCCGTTTTTAAAGCCAACGGGCATGGAAAGGCCAGAGGCCATTTCACGGTGGGTTTGGGATTCGGTCGTACGCGCGCCGATTGCCGACCAGCTAAACAGATCGCCCAGGTATTGCGGGCTGTTTGGATCTAACGCTTCCGTCGCCAGCGGCAAGCCCATGTTCACCAGTTCCACTAGAAGTTGACGCGCAATCTTCAGGCCGGTTTCCACATCAAACGAGCCATCCATATGAGGATCGTTAATCAACCCTTTCCAGCCGACAGTGGTACGGGGCTTTTCAAAATAGACGCGCATTACCAGGTAGAGGCTATCGCTGACCTCTGCGGCAAGAGTTTTAAATCGACGAGCGTATTCCAGAGCGGTTTCAGGATCGTGGATAGAACAAGGGCCGCACACCACCAGCAGGCGCGGATCGCGACCGGCGATGATGTCAGAAATCGTTTTACGTGACTGGGCGATTTGCGCCTCTTGCGACAAACTCAGCGGGAACGCCGCTTTGAGTTGTTCCGGGGTCATCAGAACCTGTTCGTCGGTAATGTGTACGTTGTTCAGCGCGTCTTTTTGCATGATGGCGATCCTGTTTAGCTCGTTTGCGATAAATGATCCTCACAGAGGATGGCGTAACGATAACATAATCGGTAAAGATTTCAATCCACATTACGTAAATTTTACTTTACACAAACCATTTATCTCGCAATTAACGCCATTCAAATCGTACATAAAAATTTACACCATTATATTTGCGAATCCACTATGCTTTGAAAAACACAGGAGAACAGGCAATGAAGCGTTTCGCAGGCGCCTTATTTGTTTTATTCATCAGCGGATGTCAGATCGATCCTTACACGCATGCTCCCACCTGGACCGCGACCGACTGGTATAGCGCCGGTATCGAAGATGCGATTTCAGGCGTTGCCGTCAAAGATAACGAAACACTAGCTGACGCCTGGAACGATCCTGACGTGGAGCGAACGCAATATCTTAAGGGCTACGCCGAAGGCCAGCGAAAAACCTGCCAGTTAAACTTTGTCCACGCCCGAGGACTGGCCGGGAAAACATTTCCCGCCAGTTGCGACACGGTTGAAAACGCCCGTCAATTGCATGATGCCTGGCAAAAAGGCGCAGACGAAGGTGTTCGCTCAATGCGGCTAAATTAATTAAGACCTTACCAATAAATAAGTATGGGATTTAACTTAAGGAAATACCATTAATCGGCATGGTGTAATGACTGACAGGCAAAATAATGTTATTTTGCTGCAAACAATCACGGATGTATTTTGATGCTTTTTGACTGACGCTGGTGGGCACCTGTTTATGAGCTTTTCTCACCGACTCATACTCCTGCTAACGCTATTACTGGCAGGATTACCACTGTATGCTCAGGGCATCACAGAAGAAGCGAAATCTGTACGCTCAATCGTTTCCGGTATCGTCAGCTATACACGCTGGCCTGCATTATCTGGCCCTCCACGGCTATGTATTTTCGCCTCGTCTCGTTTTGCCGATGTGCTGAACGACAACAGCGCCAGGTCATTACCTTATCTGCCCGTCATCATCCGCACGGAGCAGGAAGCTCTGACAGCCCGTTGCGATGGCTTTTATTTCGGCAGTGAATCTCCGGCGTATCAGGTAGAATTAACGAATAAATATCCGTCTAAGGCATTGTTATTAATTGCCGAACAAAATACTGAATGCATTATTGGCAGCGCATTTTGTCTGATCATAAACAATGATGAAGTCAGATTTTCCGTAAATCTGGATTCCCTGTCACGCAGTGGCGTAAGAGTGAACCCCGACGTATTGATGCTTGCACGGAATCAAAAGCATGGATAAGGATTTTTTCCCTACAACGCGCCCGACCTTTAAGCGTACATTACGCCGGATCAACATGATCAGCGTACTGGTCACCATGCTGCTGATCTGGCTGCTGCTTTGCGTCGCCTCTGTCCTGACGCTGAAACAATATGCGCAAAAAAATCTGGATCTGACTGCCGCGACAATGACCCATAGTCTTGAGGCCGCATTGGTGTTTTCCGATGGCGTCGCCGCGACAGAAACGCTGGCCGCGCTGGGGCGTCAGGGGCAGTTCTCGGCCGCAGAGGTTCGCGATAAAAACCAGAAGGTGATCGCCTCCTGGTACTATGACGCACAAGCGTCGGACGATAAGCTCAATGGCCTGATCAGCCAGTGGCTTTTCCCGCTGCCGGTGACTCAGCCCGTCTGGCACAATGGCAAAATTATCGGCGAGGTCTGCCTGACCGCGCGCGACAGCTTGATTGGTCATTTTATCTGGCTCTCGCTGGCGGTTCTTACCGGGTGTATTTTGCTCGCATCCGGCATTGCGTTAATGCTCACGCGTTATTTGCATAATGGCGTGGTGGACGCGCTGCAAAACATCACCGATGTGGTACATGATGTACGCACGAACCGTAACTTTTCACGTCGCGTTTCTGAGGAACGCATTGAAGAATTCCATCTTTTTGCTCAGGATTTCAACAGCCTGCTGGATGAGATGGAAGAGTGGCAACTGCGGCTACAGGCTAAAAACGCCCAGCTTTTGCGTACCGCGCTGCACGACCCCCTTACTGGTCTTGCTAATCGTGCCGCCTTTCGTAACAGCATAACCGAGTTGATGAACGACAGCTCCGCCCGTAGCTGTTCGGCGCTGCTATTTCTGGACGGCGATAACTTCAAATTCATTAACGATACATGGGGGCATGCCGCAGGAGATCGCGTTTTGATCGAGGTCGCCCGGCGACTGGCGGAGTTTGGCGGCAATCACCACCAGCCATATCGACTTGGCGGAGATGAATTCGCCATGGTGCTTTACAACGTGCATTCGGAGTACGAAGTTAAACGCATTTGTTCGGCATTATCGCAAGAATTTAATCGCCCCTTTGATCTGCATAACGGGCATCTGGCGAGTATGACGCTGAGTATTGGTTTCGCGCTGACGTGGGAACATGCTTCCGCAGAAAAATTACAAGAGTTGGCCGATCGTAATATGTATCAGGCCAAACATCAGCGTTCTGAACGTTCAATTAAATAACAGGAATAGATATATGCTAAAGCGACTTTTCTCCCCGATCATTCTGATAGCGTTGATTCTGGCGGGTTGCCAGACGCCGCAGGGGAAATTTACGCCCGAACAAGTTGCGGCAATGAAATCCTATGGATTTACTGAATCAGCAGGCGACTGGTCTCTGGGGCTGTCTGACAACATTTTATTTGATAAAAACGACTATAAGTTACGCCCGGAAAGCCAGCAGCAAATCCGTGAGATGGCCTCCAGGCTGGCAGCCACCGGGCTGAAACATGCCCGTATGGATGGCCATACTGACAACTACGGCGAAGACAGTTATAACGAGGCATTGTCGCTCAAGCGCGCCAATGTGGTTGCTGACGCCTGGGCCGAAGGCGCCAACATCCCACGCAGCAATCTGACGACGCAGGGTTTAGGTAAAAAGCACCCGGTCGCCAGCAATCAGAGCGCGAAAGGTCGTGCTGAAAACCGCCGCGTTGCCGTCGTCATCAGCACGCCGTAATGTTAGTCAACTGGCTGTGCAAGGGCGGCGCGAGACGTGCTGAACCAGCGCAGCCAGTCGATAACGATAAATACCAGCAGACTGCCTCCCAGCACCGGCATCGCCATCCCCAGGGCGGCAGCCAGCACCAGAACCCCGCACCTTCCCGGCCAACCTAACGTAAGCCAACACTGCATCAGCGTTTGTGCCGGGTTGACGCCTGACCTGGCCGGTCGGCGAATCCACCACAGACGGTAGCCGATAATAATCATCAGGCAAAGCCCGATGCCGAAGGCGATCAGCAGTAACTGATTTGGCAGACCAAACAGTATGCCCATATGGAAATCGACGCCCCAGCGCGTCAGCTTTGCCATAAGCGGAAAGTCAGCAAAATGCGTCCGGTCGATAACATGCAGGGTTGCGGCGTCTACTGATACCGCATCAACCTGTGTCGGCCAGCGGCGATCAATTTCAGTTACCGTCCAGCCATGTTGCGCATCTTTGGCCGGACGAATCTCCAGCTTTTTAGCATCAATTCCCGCCGCCTGCGCCGTATGCAGAACCGCATCAAACTGGCTGATATCCATATGCATAACCGGCATTTCCTGCCCGGCATGATGATCGGCATGTTCATCAGCAGAGTGTTCGTCGCCATAAAGCTGCGTATTCACCTGCGGCGTCAGCCAGCCAAAGGCCGCACGCATTTTATCCACGTTGCCTCCGGCCCACTGGGACCAGGTTAAACCGGTTGCCGAGAACAGCAGCATCCCCGCCAGCAGTAACCACCCCAGCATTACGTGTAAACGCCGGTTATTTTGCACCCGATTATTCAGCCGACGTTTTGGTCGGGTGAAATACCAGAGCATAATGCCGCCAGTCGCCGCAACCCACATCCAGGAGGCCGCCAGCTCGCTGTAAATTCGCCCGATATCCCCCAATAACAAAGAGCGGTGAGCATAATCAATCCACTGACGCAGGGGCAAAATGCCACTGGTGCCATAGACCGTCATATCGCCTTTCACCGCCAGCGTCACTGGATCGATGAAAATCGCCCGGTTCTCAGAAGCGGCAAGTCCGGGGTCGGCAAACATCACCCGCGTTGTTGCGCCCTCTTCAAGAGCGGGACGAACGGCATGCAGCCGTAAATGCCCTCCCGTCACCTGTTGGGCAACGGCGATTTGCGCCGCCAGCGGTTGCCGCTCTCCTTGCTCTGTGCCCTGTAGCGCCGGTGCATAGAGCGCCTCTTCCAGTTGCGGCGTCGCAACGTAGAGCGTACCGGTTAAGGCCGCCACAAAGATAAATGGCCCGACAAACAGACCTGTGTAGAAATGAAAACGTCGCAGCAGAGTTATCCATGCCGCGCGCGGAGTGCAGGTTGTCATACTTTTCCTCAGAGAAAGCACACATGTGTCGTGACGCTTATGCGCACAAACGTATTGTTAGATTCAGGAAACAGCAGACCAACGCGGCGGCGCGCGCGTATCGGGATAAAGCCAGGGGAAGAAATGCCAGTGTTTAACAACCGGGCGTGGCGGCGTCAGCTTTTGTCTGAGCAGCATCCCGGACAACAGGATGACCAGCGCCAGCATCAGGCCAGGAACATGGGTCAGGAGGACGCAATACCCGCACGCTTCACCGTGATCGACAGGCATCGGCATTGATGAAGACTGCCCATGATGTCCGACATGTTCAGCCATCATGCTCATGTCATGATGCATACCAGGCATGGCGCTCATGGGATCTTTTTGCAACGAGACGGAGATAAGCGGCGCCACCACGATCAGCAGGATCGCAAACATCGCGAGCCATGTCGCGTTGCGTTGATACGCAGGCTGACGAAATGTACCGATAACCACTGCCCCTCCCGTAACGAACGGGCATTGTAAATGATTTATGAACTAATGGTTAATATTGTGAGCTTCATGAAGATAAAAAAAGGGCCAGCCAACTGGCCAGCCCTTTCTTACAGGATGTCGCCTGAGCGATATCTTAGTTAAGACGCTCTTTAATACGAGCAGCCTTACCAGTACGCTCACGCAGGTAGTACAGTTTAGCTTTACGAACGGCACCACGACGTTTAACAGCAATGCTGTCAACTACCGGAGAGTGAGTCTGGAAGACACGCTCAACGCCTTCGCCGTTGGAAATTTTACGAACAGTGAATGCAGAGTGCAGACCGCGGTTACGAATAGCGATAACCACGCCCTCGAATGCCTGCAGACGTTTTTTGGAACCTTCAACAACCCATACTTTCACTTCCACGGTATCACCCGGACGGAAGGAAGGTACGTCCTGCTTCATCTGCTCTTGTTCAAGTTGCTTAATAATGTTGCTCATAATTTAATCTCTTATCCTGGGTAAACTGATATTTGGGGGTCTCAGACCAGCCCATCATGTTTATGTTGCTGTTGTGCGTGTTCCGTTTTGAACTCCGCCAGCAACCTTGCTTGCTCTTCAGTCAGAGCCAGGTTTTCCAGAAGTTCAGGTCTTCTAAGCCAGGTTCGGCCCAGCGACTGTTTCAAACGCCAGCGACGTATCTCAGCATGGTTTCCTGACAGCAATACTGCCGGTACTTCCATCCCTTCCAACACTTCAGGTCGAGTATAGTGTGGACAGTCCAGTAATCCGTCGGCAAAGGAATCTTCGATTGCCGATGCCTCATGACCCAGAACCCCCGGAATGAACCGGGAAACGGAGTCAATCAGCGTCATTGCTGGTAACTCACCACCACTGAGTACGTAATCGCCGATTGACCATTCTTCGTCAATTTCGGTTTGAATCACGCGCTCATCTATTCCTTCGTAGCGACCACACACCAGAATCAGTTTCTGATTCGTTGCCAGTTCGCTGACGCCCGCTTGATCAAGCTTGCGTCCCTGAGGTGACAGATAGATCACCTTAGCGCCTTCACCCGCCGCGCTTTTTGCTGCATGAATGGCGTCCCGCAAGGGTTGCACCATCATTAACATCCCCGGTCCGCCGCCGTAGGGACGATCGTCCACGGTACGGTGCCGGTCATGCGTGAAGTCACGAGGACTCCAGCTCTGGATGCTCAGCAGGCCATTTTTTACTGCCCGGCCAGTTACCCCGTAATCGGTAATTGCGCGGAACATTTCAGGAAACAGGCTAACGATACCTATAAACACAAGCCAATCCCCATAACGCCGACTTTTACCGTTTATCCGGTGGTTTAAAAACCAGGATCCCAATCTACTTCGATAGTACGAGTAGCGAGATCGACTTTCTTGATAACCTGCCCATCGAGGAACGGCACAAGACGTTCCTTGATACCAAACGCATCTTTCAGGTTTGCCTTGATGACGATGACGTCATTCGAACCGGTTTCCATCATATCGACGACTTTACCGAGATCGTAGCCTTCAGTGGTCACTACCTGGCAGCCCATAAGGTCTTTCCAGTAGTAGGAACCATCTTCCAGCGCAGGCAACTGCGAGGAATCCACGACAATTTCGCAATTAGTCAGTAGATTCGCCGAATCACGATCGTCAACGCCTTTCAGCTTGATGATCAGATCCTGATTGTGGTGCTTCCAGCTTTCCAGCTGTACTTGCTGCCACTGACCCGCCTTCTGGATAAACCAGGGCTGATAGTCAAAAATGCTTTCGGCGTCTTCGGTGGAAGAAAACACTCTGAGCCACCCACGAATACCGTAAGACGACCCCATTTTCCCCAAAACGATGGGTTCAACGGGCGCTTGCGCAGTGAGTTGCTTGCTCATCATGACCACCGTGACAGATTAAGCTGCTTTGTTTGCTGCTTTGATCAGCGCTGCAACGCGATCAGAAATAGTCGCGCCCTGGCCAACCCAGTGAGCGATGCGATCCAGATCCAGGCGGGTGCCTTCTTCTTTTTCGCTGGCGATCGGGTTGAAGAAGCCAACGCGCTCAATGAAGCGACCGTTGCGTGCATTACGGCTGTCGGTAACAACAACCTGGTAGAACGGACGCTTTTTAGCGCCGTGACGAGCTAAACGAATAGTAACCATAACATCCTCTTGTGTGAATAAAACACCCAGGCCCCATCGAGGAACGGAGCCCGGGTGTCATATTAAAAGCCCGAAAATTTTACTGATTTCTGGGGAAAATGCAATCAGCAGTTGATAACTCTGCTATAAAAGGCCGTCGGCGGTGCAGGCAGTTCGGTGCCGGCGTGCGCGCAGCCACCGGAGCGTACACGCAGTACGTGAGGATGGCGAGCACACCCCGGTGCCGAAATGGCAAACAAGCCAGGCTGATTAACGACCCGGGAAGCCTGGCGGCATCATACCCTTCATGCCACGCATCATCTTCGCCATCCCGCCTTTCTTCATTTTCTTCATCATGCGCTGCATGTCGTCGAACTGTTTCAGAAGACGGTTAACGTCCTGTACCTGCATGCCACAACCGGCTGCGATACGGCGTTTACGGGAACCTTTGATGATTTCTGGCTTCGCGCGCTCTTTCAGCGTCATCGAGTTGATGATCGCCTCCATCCGCACCAGCACCTTGTCATCCATCTGCGATTTCACGTTGTCAGGAATCTGGCCCATGCCCGGCAGCTTGCCCATCAGGCTCGCCATACCGCCCATGTTTTTCATCTGGTTGAGCTGTTCGAGGAAATCGTTCAGATCAAAGCCGTCGCCTTTTTTCAGTTTGCTGGCTAATTTCTCAGCCTGCGCGCGGTCAACTTTGCTTTCAATATCTTCGATCAGCGACAGCACGTCGCCCATGCCGAGAATACGGGACGCGATACGATCCGGGTGAAACGGCTCCAGCGCTTCGGTTTTCTCGCCAACGCCGAGGAATTTAATCGGCTTGCCGGTGATATGACGAATAGAGAGCGCGGCACCGCCACGGGCGTCACCGTCGACTTTCGTCAGCACCACGCCGGTCAACGGCAGCGCTTCGTTAAACGCTTTTGCGGTATTCGCGGCATCCTGACCGGTCATCGCATCGACCACAAACAGGGTCTCTACCGGATTAATAGAAGCGTGGACCTGTTTGATTTCGTCCATCATCGCTTCATCGACGTGCAGGCGACCGGCGGTATCCACCAGCAGCACGTCGTAGAATTTGAGTTTCGCTTCTTTCAGCGCGGCATTGACGATATCAACCGGCTTCTGACCGACGTCAGACGGGAAGAAATCGACGTCAACCTGCTGCGCCAGGGTTTCCAGCTGTTTGATCGCCGCCGGGCGATAAACGTCGGCAGAGACGACCAGCACTTTCTTCTTGTGCTTCTCGCGCAGGAATTTACCCAGCTTACCGACGCTGGTGGTTTTACCGGCGCCCTGCAAGCCCGCCATCAGCACGACGGCTGGCGGCTGCGCGGCCAGATTCAGGGTCTGGTTCTCTTCGCCCATCGCCGCAACCAGTTCGTTGCGCACAATCTTGACGAACTCCTGCCCCGGCGTCAGGCTCTTGTTAACTTCATGACCAACCGCTTTCTCTTTTACGCGATTGATAAACTCTCGCACTACAGGAAGCGCAACGTCAGCCTCCAGCAGCGCCATGCGCACTTCGCGCAGCGTCTCTTTAACGTTGTCTTCAGTAAGGCGTCCACGGCCACTGATATTGCGCAGCGTGCGCGACAAACGATCGGTTAAATTATCAAACATTGTCTCTCGCCTGGGGTGGAAACGGTTGGTCGCTAGCGCGACACATATACAGAATTTTGTCGCAGTATAACATGAAGCCGCCTTTGTTGTTATGCAACGGTTGGAGCAGCGGTCACGTAACGCTATACTGCTTCTCTCTCACTGGCCAACTGTCGACACTCCTATGCCTGTTTTTGCTTTACTCGCTCTTGTCGCCTATTCCATCAGCCTCGCGCTGATCGTTCCAGCTTTGCTGCAAAAAAACAGCGGCTGGCGGCGTATGGCTATTCTTTCTGCGGTCATCGCGCTGGTGTGCCATGCTTTTGCGCTGGAAGCCCGAATCCTGCCCGGCGGCGAAAGCGGTCAAAACCTGAGCCTGCTGAACGTCGGTTCGCTGGTCAGCCTGATGATTTGTACCGTCATGACAATTGTCGCCTCACGCAATCGCGGCTGGCTGCTGCTGCCCGTTGTCTACGCCTTTGCGTTGATTAACCTGGCCTTCGCCACGTTCATGCCGAACGAGTACATCACCCACCTCGAAGCCACGCCAGGTATGATGATACACATCGGCCTGTCGCTGTTCGCTTACGCCACATTGATCATTGCCGCGCTGTATGCGTTGCAGCTGGCATGGATCGACTATCAGCTCAAAAACAAAAAGCTGGCGTTCAATAATGAAATGCCCCCGCTGATGAGCATTGAGCGCAAAATGTTTCACATCACGCAGATTGGCGTGGTGCTGCTGACGCTCACGCTGTGTACTGGCCTGTTTTACATGCATAACCTGTTCAGCATGGAAAATATCGACAAAGCCGTTCTCTCTATCGTGGCATGGTTTGTCTATATTGTTCTGTTGTGGGGACATTACCACGAAGGCTGGCGCGGACGTCGGGTCGTATGGTTTAACGTCGCGGGCGCAGGCATTCTGACGCTGGCCTATTTCGGCAGCCGCGTATTGCAGCAGTTTGTAAGCTGAGTCTTAAAGGAGCACCCCCTGGAACATATCTCCACTACCACGCTGATCGTCACACTGATCATCATGGTGGTTATTTCAGCCTATTTTTCCGGTTCCGAAACCGGCATGATGACGCTGAACCGCTATCGTCTTCGCCACCTGGCAAAACAGGGCAACCGTCCGGCAAAGCGCGTGGAAAAACTACTGCGCAAGCCGGACCGACTGATAAGCCTGGTTCTGATCGGTAATAACCTGGTCAATATTCTCGCCTCAGCCATCGGCACCATCGTCGGTATGCGTCTGTACGGCGATGCGGGCGTGGCGATTGCCACCGGCGTACTGACGTTTGTCGTCCTCGTATTTGCGGAAGTGCTGCCGAAAACCATCGCCGCGCTGTACCCGGAAAAAGTGGCCTACCCCAGCAGTTTTCTGTTGGCGCCTTTGCAGGTGCTGATGATGCCGCTGGTCTGGTTGCTTAACACCATTACCCGGCTGCTGATGCGCATGATGGGCATTAAAACGGATATCGTCATCAGCGGTTCTCTGAGTAAAGACGAACTGCGCACGCTCGTGAATGAATCCCGCTCGCAAATCTCCCGCCGCAACCAGGACATGCTACTCTCAGTGCTGGATCTGGAAAAGGTCAGCGTGGATGACATCATGGTGCCGCGCAACGAAATTATCGGCATTGATATCAATGACGACTGGAAATCGATCGTCCGCCAGCTTTCTCACTCGCCGCACGGTCGCATTGTGCTTTACCGCGACTCGCTGGATGACGCCATCAGCATGCTGCGCGTGCGCGAAGCCTGGCGGTTAATGTCCGAGAAAAAAGAGTTCACTAAAGAGACCATGCTGCGCGCCGCCGATGAGATCTACTTCATCCCGGAAGGCACGCCGCTCAGCACGCAGCTGGTAAAATTTCAGCGTAATAAAAAGAAAGTCGGGCTGGTGGTCAACGAATACGGGGATATTCAGGGGCTGGTGACGGTCGAAGATATTCTGGAAGAGATTGTCGGCGACTTCACTACCTCGATGTCGCCGACGCTGGCAGAAGAGGTCACGCCGCAGAATGACGGTTCAGTGATTATCGACGGCAGCGCCAACGTGCGGGAAATCAACAAAGCCTTTAACTGGCACCTGCCGGAAGACGATGCGCGAACGGTAAACGGCGTGATTCTGGAAGCGCTGGAAGAGATCCCCATCGCCGGAACGCGCGTGCGCATTGGCCAGTACGATATCGATATTCTCGACGTCCAGGACAATATGATTAAGCAGGTTAAAGTCTTGCCGGTGAAACCGTTGCGGGAGAGTATCTCAGAGTAATGCTGTAGGCCGGGTACGGCGAATGCCGCCACCCGGCACTACGGATGGCAAATTACGCTTTCGCCTTCGCCACCGTTACCATCGCCGCGCGAATAGTACGACCGTTCAGCGTATAGCCTTTCTGCATAATGCCCAGCACGTTACCCGGGGTAACATCCTCAGACTCCACCATCGCAATCGCCTGATGCACGTTCGGATCCAGCGGTACGTTGGTGTCAGCAATCACCTCTACGCCGAACTTACGCACGACATCCAGCATGGATTTCAGCGTCAGCTCAATGCCTTCGACCATTGACGCCATATCTGGATTCGCTTTATCCGCCACTTCCAGCGCACGATCCAGGCTATCGATAACCGGCAACAGCTCATTGACGAATTTTTCCAGCGCGAACTTATGCGCCTTTTCTACGTCCAGCTCGGTACGACGGCGCAGGTTTTCCATTTCCGCTTTGATACGTAACACGCTGTCACGTTCGCGATTCTGGGCTTCAGCAAGCTGCGCTTCCAGATTCGCAATTTTTTCATCGCGCGGATCCACCTGCTCAGCAGAAGCGTCTGATTCAACCGCCTCAACTTCTTCGTGCTGATCCATGATAATTTCTTCCGGGGCTTGCCCCTCAGGCGTTTTCTGTTCTTTACTACTCATGAATTTCTCCGCGTTTTTTTTTCGCATTCATCTCGCTAACTTCGCTTATTATGGGGATCAGATTCAGGGTTTCAAGGGAAGCACTCACATTGTCATCAATCTTCGCTACAAGGACCTCGAGAAAATGAACAATCATTTCAAGTGTATTGGCATTGTGGGACATCCACGTCACCCCACTGCACTGACGACACATGAAATGCTCTACCGCTGGCTATGCACAAAAGGTTACGAGGTCATCGTGGAGCAGCAGATCGCCCACGAATTACAGCTGAAAAATGTAAAAACCGGCACGCTGGCGGAAATTGGTCAACTGGCGGATCTCGCCGTCGTTGTCGGCGGAGATGGCAATATGCTCGGCGCGGCGCGCACGCTGGCGCGCTATGACATCAAAGTGATCGGCATTAACCGTGGCAATCTCGGCTTCCTGACCGACCTTGACCCGGACAACGCCCTGCAACAACTCGCGGACGTACTGGAAGGCCATTATATCGCCGAGAAACGCTTTTTACTGGAAGCTCAGGTCTGCCAGCAAAACTGCCAGAAACGCATCAGTACCGCCATCAATGAAGTCGTGCTGCACCCGGGAAAAGTGGCGCACATGATTGAATTTGAAGTGTATATCGACGAAACTTTCGCCTTTTCTCAGCGTTCCGATGGCCTGATCATCTCCACGCCGACCGGTTCCACCGCCTATTCACTCTCGGCGGGCGGCCCCATTCTGACGCCGTCGCTGGACGCCATCACGCTGGTGCCGATGTTCCCACACACCCTATCCGCACGCCCGTTGGTCATTAACGGCAGCAGCACGATTCGTTTGCGTTTCTCACACCGCCGTAGCGACCTCGAAATCAGTTGCGACAGTCAGATTGCCCTGCCCATACAGGAAGGCGAAGATGTATTGATCCGCCGCTGTGACTACCACCTGAACCTGATACACCCTAAAGATTACAGTTATTTCAACACATTAAGCACAAAATTAGGCTGGTCAAAAAAATTATTCTAATTTAACGCCGCCCTCTTTACTGTATAAAAAACCAGTTTATACTGTATGTAATCACAGTCATGGTTTTTCATACAGGAAAACATCTATGTTGGCACAACTGACCATCAGCAATTTTGCTATCGTTCGTGAACTTGAGATCGATTTCCAGAGCAGAATGACAGTCATTACCGGTGAAACCGGCGCGGGTAAGTCTATTGCGATTGATGCGCTCGGCTTGTGTCTGGGTGGCCGTGCAGACGCCGACATGGTGCGGGTGGGAGCAACCCGCGCAGACCTGTGCGCCCGCTTCTCACTGAAAGATACGCCAGCAGCGCTGCGCTGGCTGGAAGGAAACCAACTGGAAGAAGGGCGTGAGTGCTTACTTCGCCGCGTCATTAGCAGCGACGGTCGCTCCCGCGGCTTCATCAACGGCACCGCCGTGCCTCTCTCCCAGTTACGGGAACTGGGCCAGTTGCTCATTCAAATTCACGGCCAGCATGCGCATCAGCTACTGACCAAGTCTGAACATCAAAAATCCCTGCTCGACGGCTACGCCAACGAAGCGCTTCTGATTCAGGAAATGTCCTCACGCTATCAACTGTGGCATCAAAGCTGCCGCGATCTGGCGCATCATCAACAGCAAAGCCAGGAACACGCCGCACGT
Source organism: Citrobacter sp. CK188 (assembly GCF_030333525.1). NCBI lineage: Bacteria > Pseudomonadati > Pseudomonadota > Gammaproteobacteria > Enterobacterales > Enterobacteriaceae > Citrobacter > Citrobacter sp. CK188. The sequence continues at coordinate 6,711 of NZ_JAOWFU010000027.1, read as the reverse complement.
ATGGAGCTGCTGCAATATCAGTTGAAAGAACTGAACGAATTTAACCCGCAGCCCGGTGAGTTTGAGCAAATTGATGAAGAATATAAACGACTGGCAAACAGCGGCCAGTTGCTGACGACCAGCCAGAATGCGCTGACGTTGCTTGCTGATGGCGAAGACGTCAATCTGCAAAGCCAGCTGTACACGGCAAAACAGTTAGTCACCGAACTAACGGGCATGGACAGCAAACTGTCTGGCATTCTGGATATGCTGGAGGAGGCCACAATCCAGATAACTGAGGCCAGCGACGAGCTGCGTCACTATTGCGACCGTCTGGATTTAGACCCCAATCGCCTGTTCGAACTTGAGCAGCGCATTTCTAAGCAGATTTCACTGGCGCGTAAACATCACGTCAGCCCGGAAGCGCTGCCGCAGTTTTATCAGTCACTGCTCGAAGAACAGCAGCAGCTTGACGATCAGGCCGACTCACTGGAAACCCTGACGCTGGCGGTGAACAAACATCGCCAGCAGGCGCTGGAAACGGCAAAAGCGCTGCATACTCAGCGTCAGCATGACGCGCAGGAACTGGGGCAGTTGATCACCGAAAGCATGCATGCGCTGTCGATGCCACATGGCCGGTTCACTATTGATGTAAAATTTGATGAGCATCATCTGAGCAGCGACGGTGCCGACCGCGTAGAGTTTAAAGTCACCACAAACCCGGGTCAGCCATTGCAGCCAATCGCAAAGGTCGCTTCCGGGGGCGAACTGTCCCGTATCGCGCTGGCAATCCAGGTCATCACTGCCCGTAAAATGGAAACCCCGGCGCTCATTTTCGATGAAGTCGATGTCGGTATCAGCGGCCCTACTGCGGCCGTTGTCGGCAAACTGCTGCGCCAGTTAGGTGAGTCAACTCAGGTAATGTGCGTCACCCACCTTCCGCAAGTTGCCGGTTGTGGTCATCAGCACTTCTTTGTCAGCAAAGAAACGGACGGCGCCATGACCGAAACGCATATGCAGTCGCTGGATAAACGCTCGCGGTTACAGGAGCTGGCTCGTTTACTTGGCGGCAGCGAAGTGACGCGTAATACCCTCGCAAATGCGAAAGAACTGTTGGCTGCGTAAACTTTTTTGACCCTTTAAGGTCTGAGTACAAAACAAAATCGCCGTAAGACCCGACACCAAAAGGTTTTAAAGTGGTGAAAGGTCTATTATCATCGGCATATTACATATGAGCCGCGTACTGCTCGGGCCCGAAAAGGAATCAAATCACTATGCGCTGTAAAACGCTGACTGCTGCCGCAGCAGTACTACTGATGTTGACCGCAGGCTGTTCCACTCTGGAGCGAGTGGTTTACCGCCCTGACATCAACCAGGGGAACTATCTGACCGCTAACGATGTCGCCAAAGTGCGCGTCGGTATGACGCAACAGCAGGTTGCTTATGCTTTGGGTACACCGATGATGTCCGATCCTTTTGGCACTAACACATGGTTCTATGTGTTCCGTCAGCAACCGGGTCATGAAGGCGTAACGCAACAAACCTTAACGCTGACCTTTAACAGCAACGGCGTGTTGACCAACATCGACAATAAGCCAGCGTTGACCGACAACAAGTAAGATTGTTTTCTGGTGTTAAAAAAGGTGCCATTGGCACCTTTTTTAATTATTGACGAACCTGAACCCGCTTTGCCGAAAGAATGCAGGCCTGATAAGCGTTCAGGCATCCATGATTATTTATTTGCCGATTTCTCCGCTCGCTGTCTGCGCAACTCTTTCGGATCGGCAATCAGCGGTCGATAGATCTCTACCCGATCGCCGTCATGAACCACGTCGGCAAGTTTTGTCGGGCGGCTATATATACCGACTTTGTTTTTAGCGAGATCGATATCGGTGCGCAGTTCCAGCAAACCGGAAGCACGAATCGCCTCTTCAACCGTCGCACCTTCCTGCAACGTCACACGCTGTAAATACTGTTTCTCGGGCAGCGCATACGCCACTTCGACGACAATTTTAGCCGACACTGTAAACCTCTTTGGCCCGAACGGTGAACGCCTGCACCATATTAGAAGCCAGCTCTTTAAAGACGCGGCCAAACGCCAGTTCAATTAACTTGTTGGTGAACTCAAAATCGAGGTGGAACTCGATGCGGCACGCTTCCTGGCTGAGCGGCGTAAATTTCCACCCGCCAATCAACTTTTTGAAAGGGCCATCGACCAGATGCATCAGGATGCTCTGGTTATTCGTCAACTGGTTACGTGTCGTGAATGTTTTGCTGATCCCTGCCTTAGACACATCCACGGCCGCCGTCATCTGACCCGGCGTCGATTCCAGCACACGGCTGCCGACACATCCCGGCAAAAACTGAGGGTAGGACTGAACATCATTCACTAACTTATACATCTGTTCCGCGCTATAAGGGACTAAAGCGGTCCGGCTAATCTGAGGCATAGCAATTTCCATCAACATAAATCGAACAAATAATACCATTTATCCCCAGGTAAAAAAAACGCTATACCTCAACAGGGCCTACGCAGGTTCATGCTAAGATAACGCCTTATCCCCCGCAGGATGAAATGGGGTGTTTTTCGATTTCAGATTACCTATACTGAGCGGCATTATGACGAAGAAAAAAGCACACAAACCTGGCTCAGCCACTATTGCGTTGAATAAGCGCGCCCGACACGAATACTTTATTGAAGAAGAGTTCGAAGCTGGACTCGCCCTGCAAGGTTGGGAAGTTAAATCCCTGCGCGCGGGCAAAGCAAATATTAGCGATAGCTATGTCCTTCTCAGGGATGGCGAAGCGTACCTGTTCGGCGCAAACTTTACGCCAATGGCCGTCGCCTCAACGCACGTCGTGTGCGACCCCACTCGCACCCGTAAACTGCTACTGAACCAGCGCGAACTCGACTCCCTGTACGGACGCGTCAATCGTGAAGGTTATACCGTCGTCGCGCTTTCACTGTACTGGAAGAACGCCTGGTGCAAAGTGAAAATCGGCGTCGCAAAAGGTAAGAAACAGCATGATAAACGCTCAGACCTGAAAGAGCGTGAGTGGCAACTGGATAAAGCCCGTATCATGAAGAATGCAGGCCGCTAAACGTTCCCTGATAACACCGCTTTCGTTGCTGGCTATTTAAGCAAATCGTTCCATCACGCGAAATGAGCGGTAAATCCTTGAAGATAAGGAAAATCGGGGGCTGGTCACGCGTGTCACAACTCTGTTATACTTAACGTAACACATTGGGGCTGATTCTGGATTCGACGGGATTTGCGAAACCCAAGGTGCATGCCGAGGGGCGGTTGGCCTCGTAAAAAGCCGCAAAAAATAGTCGCAAACGACGAAAACTACGCTTTAGCAGCTTAATAACCTGCTCTGAGCCCTCTCTCCCTAGCTTCCGCTCTTAAGACGGGGATCAAAGAGAGGTCAAACCCAAAAGAGATCGCGTGGATGCCCTGCCTGGGGTTGAAGCGTTAAAACTAATCAGGCTAGTTTGGTAGTGGCGTGTCCGTCCGCAGGTGCCAGGCGAATGTAAAGACTGACTAAGCATGTAGTACCGAGGATGTAGAAATTTCGGACGCGGGTTCAACTCCCGCCAGCTCCACCACTTTTTAGTTGTTTGAAGTCCAGTGAAGTCTACTAAGCCCGCACAGCACAAGCTCTGCGGGCTTTTTTACGTCTATGGTAGTCTACCGAGAATTGCTAGAAGCTACTCGTTATGGCACCCTTTTTGGGACCCAACATAAAGGGTCCAAAACTTGAGGGTCCCAAAATGGCAAAAATCGCTAAGAAGCTTACTGACACTGAAATCAAAAGCACCAAACCTGCCGAGAAAGAGGTTAACCTTTTTGACGGCGATGGTTTGCTCCTGCGAATCGCTCCCCTGGCGAAGGGAGGGAAGAAAAATTGGTATTTCAGATATGCAGTGCCTGTGACCAAAAAGCGAACTAAGGTGAGCTTAGGAACCTATCCTCATCTTACACTTGCCCAGGCACGAGCTTTACGTGATGAATACTTGTCGTTGCTTGCAAATGGTATAGACCCACAAGTTCATAACACCCAGAAAGCCAATGCCCTAAAAGATGCAACGGAACATACATTTCAAGCAGTAGCCAAGAAGTGGCTTGATGAGAAAGTCAAAACGTCAGGCATCTCCCAGGACCATGCTAACGACATCTGGCGAAGCCTTGAACGAAATATTTTCCCCGGTCTGGGTAATGTGCCAATCAATGAGATCCGTCCCAAGCTCTTAAAACAGCATCTTGATCCAATTGAACAACGAGGAGTACTGGAAACTTTGCGACGGCTCATTTCCAGGTTGAATGAAATCTTCCGTTGGGCGGCTACAGAAGAGCTGATTGAATTTAACCCCGCAGATAATCTGGGCCAACGTTTCAGTAAGCCTAAAAAGCAGAATATGCCTGCCCTACCCCCCTCTGAACTCCCTCGTTTTCTGGCAGCACTGAACAATGCATCTGTCCGTTTAGAAACAAGACTACTGATTGAATGGCAACTTCTCACATGGGTTCGCCCCGGTGAAGCTGTCCGCGCAAGATGGTCTGATATAGATATGGATAACAGCATGTGGAACATCCCGGCTGAATTTATGAAGATGAAAAAATCTCATAAGGTTCCATTAAGCAAAGAATCTCTTCGGATACTTAAATCTATGGAATCAATCAGTGGGCACCGCGAGTGGGTATTTCCCAGCATAAAGGCTCCCTTAAACCATATGCATGAACAAACAGCCAACGCAGCAATTATCCGTATGGGTTTTGGAGGTGAACTTGTTGCCCATGGAATGCGATCTATTGCAAGAACGGCAGCGGAAGAGTCAGGAAAATTCAGGACAGATGCACTTGAAGCGGCCCTTGCCCACTCAAAAAAAGACGAAATTATCGCTGCATATAATCGGGCGGAATATATTACCGAACGAGTAGCTCTCATGCAGTGGTGGGGAGATTATATCCAGGCGCAACAGCTTAAAATTTTTGCTGCCTGAATGGACGAAAGGCTACTAATCAGTAGCCTTTCCAATATCCCCATACATGGGGAAAATAACAAACTGTACATAGTACAGGATACATATCAGCAAAAACTCTTGATGACAGATATCATTAATAAATCATTTTTCAATAATGTCCATGCCTGTAAATAATTTATTTCTATAATTAATAATAAATCTGGTAATGCCATTATATTTTTTAAAAAACAAAATCCACACCACTCCCCTCGTTACTTATAATTAAATGAAAATATAATTCATCACAGCCCTGCTAAATAAAACTAATTTTTTACTTACAGGCAATCAACTTTAAAAAAAGAACTAAGAAAACTTTATGTTCGATAATGATTTCACACCTACATACTTACCATTCACTTTTATAACCATTATAACATTGATCTGAAGAAGTATAATTCAGAGCTTCACTTGCCAATCGAAGATATATATTACAAGCCCTAGCAATTCTGCAAGAGAAGCCTTTGAAATCAATGCAAGTGAATCGCCACGGATAATCTAGACACTTCTGAGCCGTTGATAATATTGATTTTCATATTCCGTCGGTGGCATCTGATCACTCGAACCATGCCGACGCTTACTGTTATAAAACATTTCGATGTAATCAAAAATATCACTACGGGCTTCTTCCCGCGTTCCGTAGATCTTTTTCTTTATCCGTTCACGCTTCAGTAGCTGGAAAAAACTTTCTGCAACTGCGTTGTCGTAACAGTTACCACGACGACTCATACTGCCCTCCAGTCCATGTGATTTCAGGAACGACTGCCACTCGTGGCTTGTGTACTGACTACCTTGATCAGAATGAACCAGCACCTGTTTTCGAGGATTACGTCGCCACACGGCCATCAGAAGTGCATTCAGGACAATATCTTTTGTCATCCGGGATTGCATTGACCAGCCGATAACTTTGCGCGAGAACAGGTCAACAACCACGGCCAGATACAGCCAGCCTTCGTGGGTTCGGATGTAGGTTATGTCCGTTACCCAGCGTTCATCCGGTGCATCTGGATTGAACTGTCGCTGGAGTCTGTTGGGTGTCACGAAATTAGCTTCACCTTTATGCGCTCGCGGGCTTCGATACCCGACCTGAGCCTTTATCCCGGCAAGCTTCATCAGCCGCCAGACCCGGTTAATCCCGCACTGTTGCCCGCTATCTCGCAGGTCGAGATGGATCTTGCGATAGCCATAAACGCACCCGGACTCCAGCCAGAACTGTTTGATTTGTCCTGTCAGCCTGAGATCCGCCTGATGCCGTGGTGAATGCGGCTGCTGAAGCCATGTGTAAAACCCACTCGGATGAACATTCAGCACCCGACAAAGCAGACGAACAGGCCAGCAACAGGAGTTGTCACGGATAAAGGCGTACCTCAGCCGGACAGCTTTGCGAAGTACGCCGCGGCTTTTTTTAATATGTCCCGTTCGTCAGTAACCCGCTTCAGCTCCTTCTGGAGTCGGCGGATCTCGGCCTGAGCATCTGACTGCTCTTTACTGGTGGAAGAATCTGGTCCGTACTTCTTTATCCAGGCGTAAAGGCTATGGGTGGTGATGTCGAGACGTGTTGCAACGCTGGAAACAGAGTGGCCACGATCAACAACCTGTTTGACTGCTTCAATTTTAAACTCTTCAGGATAACGCTTACTGCTCATGTGCACCTCTCTTTAAGCCATTTTAAATGACTCTGAGGTGTCTGTTAAATCCGTAGCGATTCA